>JBFIJP010000171.1:0-8297 GCA_041600695.1 Thermoplasmatota archaeon
CTGCTCCGTGAGAATGTCGGCGACGACCTGGCGTAGGTCCTTCTTCGCCTGGTCGGCCAATTCCTGCCTGCGCTGGCTGTCGACGGCCTCCTTGGTGTAGAAGAAGCGCGTTCCCTTGCACTCGGGGCAGCCGGCCAGCAACTGGCTGGAGCCCTCCTCGAAGAGGTAGCCGCAGGAGAGGCATTGATGCGGCATCAGCACTCGCCTCCGGCTCGGCTGATGCCGCAGCATCGGCGCTGCGCGCCGCGCCGAACCTCGCTTCGCTCCGTTCGTCGTTGATACGGCACTACAGCTCCCTCCGGTCGCAGTAGCACCGCAGCATCCGGCGCTGCGCGCCGCGCCGAACCTCGCTTCGCTCCGTTCGTCGTTGATACGGCACTACAGCTCCCTCCGGTCGATGTAGCCCCGCAGCATCCGGCGCTGCGCGCCGCGCCGAGTCTCGCTTCGCTCTACTCGTCGTTGATACGGCACGCTAGTCCCCCGGGACCATCAGGCATCCTTCTGTTTGCCGATGATCTTGGTGACGATCTTCTCGTTGTCCTTGCTCACCATCCGGAGGAGCGTTGCCGGACCAATGACCGCCATGCGGGGGCGGGGGCCGCCCATGACGGCGCGTTGCAGGAAGTTCTTGGGGTGATCCATGCCGTAGGACTGCATCTCGATGCCGATGAACTTGTCCTGATCGATCTCCCGCATGGTCTGCTCAATCAGCCGCGCCTCCTCTTCAGGGGACAGGCCGCGCTCGAGGACGAGGATCTTTCCTTGGCTCACCTCATCCAGGATGAAGCGAATCTTCTCCATGGTAGCCATGGCGTCCATCTTCTCGGCGCTGATCAGGTGGATGTGCGGGTAGGCCACTTCCTCCTCCAGCGTCTGTAGTTGTTTGCGTGCCATGGTATCACCTGAAGTGCTTCGCGATCACTTCGTAGAGCGCCTCGATGTTGGTCCCCTCGCCGGCCGAGATGGGCACCACCGGGTGCTGCGGGAAGGCGGTCTTGAGTGTCGCAGGGGACGCCTCGGGCAGGTCCACCTTGTTGGCCACGATGACCACCGGCAGGCGGCGGGCCTCCAGGTTGCCCAGGATCGTGACGTTGACCTGCGTGAAGGGGTCCTCGGCGGAGTCCATCACCAGGAGTACGCCGTCGACGTCGTCCAGCCAGCGGATGGCCTCGATGACGCCCTCGGTGGCTTCCTTGGCGCGCCGACGGGCCTCCTGTTCGTCCATCTTGTGGCCCTCCACGAACTCGTGGAAGTCGATCTGCGTCGCGATGCCCGGCGTGTCGATGATGTCGATGTGCAGGCGGGCGCCATTGGCGCGCAGGTCGATGTCCGCCTTCTTGCGCGCCCGGCGGGTTTCATGCGGCACATTGCTGGCCGACCCAACGGTTTCGCCAGTGAAATCACGGGCGATGCGGTTGGCAAGCGTTGTCTTGCCGGCGTTGGGGGGTCCGTAGATGCCGATGCGGGCATGCTTCGTGCCGAAGGCTCGCTGAAGCCACTTGGAGAGGCTGAAGCTCTGGACAACCTGCTTTAAGCCCATGGCTGGGCCTCCTCGGTCGTGTGCATCCCGTAGCAGCACAGGAGTGGGCCGGCAATAAGCCCTGCGAAGCGGCGCCGCGGCCGGGGCCAGCTTCATGGCTGGGCGGCGCGTGCTGTTTGCCATGTGTCCCTTCGTGGCCGACGGGGAGGAGATCGACTTCGCGCTCCTGGCCCGGTACCTGAAGGCGCTGGCCAACCCGGTGCGTCTGGAACTGCTGTGGCGGCTGCGCAACCCCGCCGCCAGCGGCGAGGTCGCGCTGCAGCCGGGCCGGCGGGACCAGTTCAACCCCGGGCGCGCTGTCAGCCGTCAGGCGGTGGCGCAGCACTTGGCCCGGCTGGAGGAGATCGGGGCGGTACTCCAGGTACGGGGCGACGGACCGACGCAGTGGCTGACCAATCCGCCTCAGTTGTTTGCGCTGGTGCGGGAACTGGGGAAAATCAGTGCGATTCCCGTCTCTGGCGCGGTGGACCCGGATGCGACCACGGTACTCGGTCGCGCCGAGGGCCGGCCCGCGCTCCGTTCTCGACCGCTTCCCCCGGGTCCGAAGCTAATCGTGGTCGGCGGGCCACGGCACGGCCACACCTTCGCCTTGGCCAGTGGGGGGCCCTGGACGGTGGGGCGTTCCAGGACGGCGGCGGTGTGCCTGGCGTACGACCCGTTCGTGAGCAGCCGGCACGCCATGCTTGAGGCAGCCGGCGGCGGGGTTCACCTGAGGGCTGAGCCGGCGGCGCGCAACCCGCTCAGCGTCAACTGGGTCGCGGTGGAGACAACGGCGGCGGTGCCGCTGGGCCACGGCGACATCCTGGGCGTGGGCGGCTCCACGCTGGTCTATCACGAAGACTAGGCTGGCTGGCCCAGCGCAGCCCGGAAGGCGGCCGTGGGCGGGCGGGTTTCGGGCTTCTTGTCAAGGGCGTGCACGAGGGCTGGTTCTAGCCAGGCGGGAACCCGGGGGTGGGGCAGACGAGGTGATGACAGGAGGATCGCCTGCTGGGCCGCCAGCGTGCTGGGCCCGGTGAGCTCCACGTAGTGTTCTCCTGTCAGCAACCGGTAGAGCGTGGCTGCTGCGCCGTAGACGTCGCACGCCGCGGTGGGGCGGCTGCCGGTCAGAACTTCTGGGGCGATGGTGCCGAGCGTTCCGACCACGTCGTCCCCCGTCAGCGACGCCGATTTGGCGTTGAAGCGCGCGGCGCCGAAGTCGGCCAGCAGGGCGCGGCCATCCTGGAGCAGGATGTTGGCCGGCTTGATGTCGCCGTGGATGATGCCTGCGGCATGCACGGCGGCCAGGCCTTCGAGCACGTCCCGCATGACCCGCAGCGCGTCGGGCGGCGCCATGGGGCCCGCGCGGCGCAGGCGATCCTGGAGACTGCCTCCATCCATGTGGGGAAGCACGAGGAACACCTCGTCGCCGGCGCGCTCGACATCCAGCAGGGGCACGACGTTGGGGTGGTGCAGGCGACCCAGCGCCTCGATCTCGCGGCGCGCGGCGGCCGCCGAGCGCCCTGCGTGGAAGCGCTTGATAACCACGCGCTCACCCGTGACGGGGTCGAGCGCCAGGGTTGCCGTGCCGCTGGCGCCGGCCCCCAGGGTTTCCAGGACCCGGTAGCGTCCCAGCAAGGAGCCATCCTGGCCGTCGCCGCCTGGCAGCAGGCCCAGGACCAGATCGTGCTCCACGTCCGTGATGCCCAGTTCACGCCGCAGCCGTGACAGGTCGCCTCCGTGGCGTGCCGCGTCGGCGTAGAGGCGAAGCTGTTGGGCTCGCACCGCTGCTCCGGTTGCGCCGGACCCGTCGGGGCGCACGAGGCTGCGCAAGCCCGCGGCGGCGGTGGGCAACGCGGCTGGCGCAACGGCGGCCGCCACCAGGCCCAGTGCCAGGCCCACGACCAGAAGTTGCTCGCCTCGGCCCACGGCGTACAAGGTGATGCCCACCGGAAGGCTCAGCACGGCCACCAGGAGGGACGACTGGGCGATCGCCTGGAGCCGGCGGCGGGTTGCCGGGGCCACGCCCGCCAGGCCGTAGCGGGTGGCGGCGACGGTCAGTGCCACGGCGTGGGTGAGCACCCACGCGAAGCGGTTGTAGCTGGCCCAGCGGCGGTTGACGGGGAGGTCCTGGAAGCTGGCGACCTGGCTCCACATGCTGAGCGCCAGGGTCCCCAGGATGCTCACGACCAGCAAGGTTGCCGCCACGCGCCGCATGCGTGGGTCCAGCGGTGAGAGCAGACGCCGTGCCAACAGCGCCACGGCGAGGGCAGCCAGGATGTAGGCTGTCTCGGTGAACAACGCGCCGGTTTCCCAGCGACGCAGCACGTAGGCCGACACGCCTCCCTGGACCAGGGTGCGCCCCCACGCGAACCCAACGACGGCGGCGGCGTTGAGCACCAGGACTCCGAAGCCCAACCCCACCAGGCTGGCCTGGCGCCGATGGAGCAGGGTTCGGCGCGGCGACGAGGCGACCCGGGCCGCCAGCACCACTGCGGCCGCCTGCACGAGCGCATAGTAGGCCGTGATGGGAATCTCGCCCGGCCCGTGGGCGACCAGGAAGTAGCTGCGGCCGTCGAGCGTGACGCCTGCCAGGATGCGCTCGGGGGCAACAACTAGGGCGACGAGGCAGAGGCCTCCCAACAGGAGCGGCGCCGCCGCTGCGGGGGCCAGCCAACGAGGCTCACGATGGGGCCGAAAGAGCAGGTAGAACAGGCTCGGGTAGAGGAACAGGACGGGGATCTGGTACCAGTTGGCGATGCGGGCCCAGACGAGGGCCGTGGCGGCGTCGGGTGCCGCGCGCATCAACTCGAAGGCGACGTCGGCGGCGCCCTGGAGCACGAGGATGGCTGCCAGCACTTGGTTCAGCCGATGGCCGGGCCGGCCGAGGAACACGATGACGCCCAGCCCGGCCAGGATGCCGGCCACGAACAGGTTGCCCACGAACAGGGTCAAGGCGGCCCCCCGGCGGGATGTGCCCCATCCTCCATGGCTTCTCGTGCAGGGCATTCCCGGCTGACGTTATCGCATGTTCGAGGTGGCTTCCCGTTGTCAGTACGCAGCGATGACATGGCTGGCAAGCAAGTTCTTGCCAACCACTTTGTCCGGGGCATCGTGTGGCGTGATGCGGCCTGCCTCCCACGGCGGGCCGTGGAGAACCAACCATGAACCAACCAACCCAACTCGCCCTGGCCGTGGCGGCCATCCTGATGCTGGGCCTGCCCGCGTGGGCCGGCCACGTCCCGCCAGTCGGCGGGACCCTGGGCCCCACCTGGCTCGAGGGCCAACTGTTTGCCGACGATGCGGATCGACTCGATAAGTTCGGAACCTCCGTGGCCATCGACGGCGACCGCATCGTGGTCGGGGCCGAAGGCGACCGCGAAGCAGGCAGCATGGTCGGCGCCGCGTACATCTTCGACTCCGATGGCGCCGGGGGCTGGAGCCAGGTGAAGATTCTGCCCAGCGCCGCGTACCCCGGTGGGGTGTTCGGTCGCGCCGGTGTGGCCGTGGACGGCGATACGGTGGCCGTGGCGGCGACGCGCGAGGCGGCCGACTGGAACAACCACCCCCGCGTCGGCTACGTGTATGTCTATGCGCCGGATGGCGCCGACGGCTGGCAGGAAACCCACCGGATCCCTGGCACGGCGTGGCTGGGTTTCTTTGGCACCGACCTGGACGTGGAGGGAACCACGCTGGTGGCTAGCACCATGCGCTCCGGCGGCAGCGTCCACATCCACGACTTGGGTCCCGACGGCGCCTGGACGCGGACGCAGACCCTCGTGCCGGACGATCCGCTTGTGGCCGGCGCCAACTTCGGCATGAGCCTGCAACTGGAGGGCAACCGCCTGCTGGTGGGAGCTCGTGTGGGCGACGGCGTGGTTGCCGGAACCGGCGCGGCATACCTCTTCGAGCGAGACACGGCTGGTGCCTGGCAGCAGATCGCCAAGTTCCAGGCCAGCGACGGGGAGTACGCGGACAACTACGGCTTCAGCGTCGCCATGGAGGGCGACCGCATGCTCGTCGGGGCCTACCGTGACGCAACCGCATTGGGTGACGACACCGGTTCCGTCTACCTCTACGAACCGGATGGCGCGGGTGGCTGGACCGAGACGAAGTTCACGGCCAGCGACGGCCAGCCGTTCGCGTGGTACGGCAAAAGCGTCGCGTTTGACGGCGAGCGACTGGTCGTGGGCGCGCAGTTGGATGACGAGCACTACGAAGACGGCGGTGCGGTGTACATCTACGAGCCCGACGGCGCCGGCGGCTGGAGCGAGACGAAGATGTTGCCGGCCTACGGCTCCAACGTTCAGTTGGGCGCCAGTGTCGCCGCCGACAACGGCCGCATCGTGGCCGGAGCACCCATCGACTACCCGCAGGGCATCGCCGTCGCGGGCACGGCGTACCTGTACGAGCATGACGGCGACCGAGACGGGCTGATCGACGCGCGCGAGGTCGTGGGGGGCTGCCCCGACATTGCCGAGCCGGACAGTGACCGGGACGGCCTGACCGACGGGTACGACGAAGGCGACGCGGGCACGGATCCCTGCCTGTACGACACGGACGCAGACGGCCAAGGCGACGGCTACGAACTGGCCCACGGCACCGACCCGCTCGACCCGGCCAGCGTGAACCTGCCGGTTCTGGGCCCCACGCTGCTGCCGGCGCCGCTTCCGGGGCCGGTGCCGGAGTGGTAGCGCCGGGCCGGCCGGGGCTACGGTTGGGCCGAGTGGACTGATGGAGGGGGTGGAGGTACCATTTGGGCCCCGGGCAGGTGCGTGACCCGTCGGCTGGGCTAGTTGAACTGCACCCACGTCTGGGTCAGTGTTTCCCCGGCACCCGTATGGAAGGGTGCCGTGCACGCCGTGCTCACGGAGAACGTGATCAGGTAGTACGATACGTCGGCGCCCGTGAACGTCCATTGGGCGTTGGGGATCGGTTCCGTCATGAACACGTTGTAGGGGCCGGGGTAGCCGTTGGCGTAGTACAGCGACCACGTCATGGTGGCGGGTCCCGTGACACTCCTGCCGGCGCCGAGGGCCAGTGACATGGTGGTTGTACCCTGCCAAGCGCCGGTGTTGACGATGGGGTCGCTGGGGTTGAAGACGCCGGTCAGGTTCAGGGTGCTGGGGGCACACGCGCACGAACCCTGGATGGCACGGTCCAGTGCGAAGGCCGCATTGACAAGCCCGAAGCCGAAGAAATTGTCCTTGCCGGCGGCGCCCAAGTCGAGGGCGGTGCACTGTAGGAAGGCCCGCACCTGGGCGTTGCTGAGGCTCGGCACATGGTTCCACATGAGCGCCGCAACGCCCGCGACGTGAGGTGCCGACATGCTGGTGCCCGACTTGAGGCCGTACGAGGAGTCGCTGGAGTACGTGGAGGAGATGACGCTCATGCCGGGTGCTGCCAGTTCAACTTCTGGCCCGACGTTGGATGCGCCACCGCCGGAGAAGAGGCACCGCAGGTCCGACTGGTCGGTGCAGGCAACGGCGATGACTTCCGGGTACGCCGCCGGGAAGCCGACGGCTCCGCCGTCGTTGCCCGCCGATGCAATGAGCAGGTGGCCCTGGTTCCACGCGTCGGTGACGGCGTCCGCCACGATTTGAGCGCCCCCGTTGCCTCCGAGGGACATGGAGATGATGTCGCCGCCGTTGTTGACGCACCACGCGATGGCTGAAGCCAGCCAGCTCCACTGGCCTTGGTTGGCGCTGTTGATAACCTTCACCTGGAAGAAACCCGTCTGGCTCATACCGGCCACGCCCACGGCGTTGTTGGTCGTCGCTGCGGCGGTGCCGGTAACATGGGTGCCGTGGCCGTGGTCGTCCCACGGATCACTGTCGCCGTTCACGTAGTCGTATCCGCCCAGCCAGCGGGAACCGGCCAGATCCTGGTGGGTGTAGCGAACGCCACTGTCCACGATGCACAGGTTTCGGCCCGTGGTGCCGAGTGTCGTGTCCCAGGCGGTTGGCATGTTCATCTTGGCAGGGCCGTATTGCTGCGGGTAGAGCGGATCGTTGGGGATGGTGGCCAGGGTTCCCACGGGGCCATCCGATTGGCCCGTGCTGGGGCCCACGGCATCGGCCAGCCCGCGGCTGATGGGTGACGGCTGGGGTTCGACGGGGTCAAGGAACTGCACGGTCGGGTCATCCTCGCAGTAACGGACGTTCTTCTGCCTCGCAAGTTGCTCGTTGAATGCACTCAGTTGCGCCGTCGGGAACTCGACGGACACGAAATTCAGGTAGGAGTCGGCGTGGACCACTGTGGCGCCCAGGTAGGTGTCGCCGCGCTGGAGCGTGGTGGGAGCACCACCAAAGGCGACCACGTAACGGACCTCGGCGGGGGGTGACGGGAAGGTAATGCCGCCGGTGGGAATGCCGATGGCGATGGCGATGTCTTCGTGCAACAAATCAGCGGCAACAAGGCCAGGGATGGTGCGAAGCAGGGGGGCGACGGCGGCGTCAAGGGCGCCGCCGGAGTCGGCCAGGCCGTCGTCGACCGGCCCCGCCAGGCCGGCGGTGAGCGTGCCCGGGTAGGCGGTATAATAGCCGGCGGGGGGCGCGCAGCGGGAGGCAGGGAATTCGACGGCCAGCTCCTTGGCCAGCCGCTCCACGGTCCGGGTGGCATCGGTTACGCCCCGGTCCAGGTCGTGCTGGATTTCGAGGACTGGTTTCACGTCGGGTGTTTGGGCCGCTGCGGGCGCGCCAGCCAGCAGGAGGAGCGCTACGAGAACAATGCGTGTTTGGGCTAACATGAAGATCCCGACCAAATACCATTCCGTCGGCTA
>JBFIJP010000172.1:0-8279 GCA_041600695.1 Thermoplasmatota archaeon
CCAGGGCGGTCAGGAAAGCGCCTCCGCGGGGCTGGAAGACACCTGCGGCCCCCACGGCAACCACCAGTGCCAGCCCGGCAAAGACAAGACTCCGTTGGCGGCCGTGCGCCGCGTTGGTGAGGTAGACGATGATGCCCAGCAGGGCCGGCGCGGCCAGGTAGGGCAGGCGGGCGTCGTAAAACGCCCGATCCCAGCCATTGACGCTGGCCATGCTGAAGAGGAAGATGATCAGCAGGCCTAGTGAGAGGGCGAGGATGGCCGCGTACGCCAGGTTTCGGTCGTTGAGCCAGGCGAGGCGCTTGCGCGACCGACTGGTTGGCGCCGCGGCGGGTTCGGGTGCGGCCAGGGAAGGACCGGCAGCCAGCAGCCCGGCGCCGACCAGCAGGATGAGCAGGCCGATGCCGGTGTTGCCCAGAGCCACGCGGCTGGCCGCCTCGAAGAGGAGGCTGGTGGCGGAGGCGGGTGCCACCAGGGCCAGTCCGGCCAGTGCTCCCAAGAGGGCTGCCACGAGGCGGCTGCCCCGGAGCCAGGTTTGGTGCTGGATGGCCAGGCTGCGGGTCCACAGGGCCAGTCCACCGGATAGGGTTGCCAGGAGCATGCCCACGTAGGGCAGCAGTTGGGGCTCCACGGCCAGGATGTCCAGGAATCGGCCCGGCGCGTCGGGGTTGAAGGTGTTGGTGGGGTCGGTGAAGGCGTGGACGCTGACCCAGAGACCGCTGCGGGTGCTGATGGTGGAAAGAATCGTCAGGACCAGCGGCAGGAGCGCCAGAAGCGGCCCCGCCGCCGTGTAACGGCCGTACTTGAGGTGGTGCACCTGGGCGTGCAGGTACGCCGTCAGGGCGAGCCACGGGAGCAGGTTGGCAACTTCCACCGGGTCCCAGGCCCAGTAGCCGCCGAAGCCCAGGGTGTAATACGCCCACAGGCCGCCCAGGCCGAGCCCTGCCGTGGCCAGGAACCAGCCCGCGCGCGTCCACGTTAGGCTGATGCGGCTCCACTGGTTTGTGCCGGTCACCATGTGGGCCAGGGCCGCCGCCGCGGGGATCGTGGCCAACGCGTAGGCGACGAACTGGATGGGCGGATGGATGAGCATGTACGGCGACAGGAGCGTCGGGTTCAGCCCGTTGCCCAGTGGCCGGCCGCGCAGGAAGAAATCGTCCGTCAGGTGGAAGGTGTCCTGCCTGGCGGCAGCCAGGAGGAACATGAAGACGTACGACAGCAGAAAGAGACCCGTCCAGCCCCGCGCACGGGCCAGGGATGCGTCCAGATCCGGCTTTCTGCGCATCGCCAGGGCGGCGATGAGGGCCAGGCACACCCCCCAGAGAAGCAGGCTGCCCTCGCGGCCGGCCCAGACCCCCGCCAGGCGGTAGGCAATGGGTAGGTCGGTGCGGGTGTACAGGAAGACGTACTGGACCGATAGGTCGGCGAGAAGGAAGCGGCTCGCCAGGTGAAGGATCGCAACCGTGGCCAGCCCGCAGGCCACCCAGAGGAGTTGCCGCGCCCAGGCGTCCATGGCGGGACGCCCCCGCAGGTGGAGTGCCTGGGCCGCAAGGGCCGCTCCCGCCGCGACGGCCGAAGTCGTCACCAGCAGGTTGGCTCCGGTCCACAAGCTCATGGACGCCCTCCGAATCGGGGCAGGGCCGTGGCGGCTGCGCCGACCAGGGCGGCGGCGACCGCCAGCAGGATGCTGCCGGGCGCCTGCCAGTAACGAGTGGTGCCGCCTCGGCTGGCTTCGATGTACGCGGGGTGGCCACGCTCTTCGGCCAGTTCCTCAACGACCGTGTCCCCGTACAGGCACGGCGCGCACCAGGTGGCCGAATACAACTCCAGGAGAACGCCCTTGGAGTCCTGCCGCGTCACGCCGTCATCGGCTGCTCGATGGGTGGTGGCCTGGACCACCTCAAGGGGATCGAAACGCAGACCGTGGCCCGGGCCCTGCTGGAGCCACGCGGTCACGTACAATTCCGGCCGCTGCCAGCCGGAGGCCACCTGGAAAACGACGCCCGCCTCGCGGGGAGCCAGGGCACCCTCGCCCGCCGCGCCGAGGCTGGCCAGGGGTCCCAAATCCCGCACCGTGCGAACCGTGAACCGGTGGTCGGTTACCCCGTTGCTGAGCGCCGCCGGGGGTTCGTAGAAGACGTGATCCTCTGCCACAGCCACCCAGAGGCGCAGGTCCTCCCCCGCCAGGTCCACGGCGGGAACCACCGTCACCTGGGCCAGCAACCGGTCACCGTCGAAGCGCGAAACCACCTCCAGCGCAGCAGGGCTGGCCTCCGCCGTGCGCTGCTCCAAGGCCGCCGTGTAAGCGGTCCTAGTGGCCAAGTAGGGCGCATCGCCATCGGGTAGGCCCTCGATGGGAACCACCCCATCCACCACCATGCTGGGGTAGCCGAAGCCGTCGCGCCCCGTGTCGTAACGCTGGTAGCGCGCCACGAAAGCATCCGTCGTGCCGTTGGCACCCCCTGCGGACAGCGGGGCCCCCAGGGGGTCCGCGGGGTCGGGAAACGGATGGTGGACCAGCACCGTCAGCGCCGGGCCAGGACGGGGCTCCATCTGCGCCGCGGCGGGAGCGGTCGCCCCCAGTACTGCGGCCGCGGCGGCCACGGCTGCCAAGACAAGAACGGCATGGACGGCGGCCGCCAGCGGCTTCACGGCTCCGCCGACGCCCTCGAGGTCATTAGGGTTCTGGGCGCGATGGGCGGCCGGCCGAGCCCCGCCGCGGCGCCGGAGACGATCGGCCGAGCCCCTTCCACACCAGGGCAAACCATGCCGCAACGACGACGACGGTCATGATGGGCGTGTAAATGCCCAGCGCCCCGTGGCCGTCGATGAAGGGCGCCGGGTGGATATGGGGCCACGGGTCGCCCAAGTAATCCAGGGCCAAGTTGATGCCGAACCAACCGGCCACGACGCCCGCCATCCACCACGGGATCGCGTCCCGGCGCAGGTCGCGGGCGAGCACCAGGGCTTCCAGCGGCATGCCCATGTGCGCGAAGAAGAGAATGTTGTTGGTGCTGCCCCAATCCCACGTGCCCAACTGGTCGGGGTAGCTCAGGAACAAGAACGTCGTCCACAGACCCACCTGGATGTTAGCCACCAACGCCAGTGAATCCAGCAGGCGGCTGCGGATGCCGAACTGGTACAGCACCAGGCTCAGGGACAAGAGCAGGACCGCGTTGGGGCTGTCGGCCAAAAACGGCCACCACCAAGGGGCATCGTAACACGAATCGCCTGAGTGATCCACCCGGCAGAACGTGTCGGGATTGAACTGCCCCACGTCCCAGTAATAGTAGTAACCGAAGACGATGCCTGCCAGATTCGCCAGCATGAGGGCTGCCACCAGCCGGCGGTCCGCCTTGAACTGGTGCAGAAACTCCCAGACCCGGTCCACGCCCCCGGCCACCCGTCAGCCGCCATAACGGTTGCCCGCGGCGCCCGGCACGGGGGCGGATGCCATTCGGCGCAGCCCGGATGAACGCAGCCAATGCCTTCCGGTTAGCGTGCCTGGCAACGGGTCCTGGCAACGGGTCCTGGCAACGGGTCCCGGCAGGGCCGGCCAGGAGCGGGGCCAACCCCCGCGC
This sequence comes from Thermoplasmatota archaeon, assembly GCA_041600695.1. GTDB lineage: Archaea > Thermoplasmatota > E2 > JACPAO01 > JAHFTW01 > JBFJVP01. Next base: position 3,579 of record JBFIJP010000172.1, read on the forward strand.
CCTCACGACCTCAACCAAGCCGTTGCTGCCCCGGGAAAAAGAGCGCGGCGCGCGGCGCCGGTCGTCAACCTGGCAACCGCCACAGCAAGGCCCACCGGCGCCGTCGTCATGACTTCCCCGCCGCTGCAGCTCCAGCATCCAGTGCCAGATCCAAGTAGGCGCGGTTGATCGTCGGCAAGTGGGCCAAGCCCAGGCGCTCGAGCCCTTCATGCACGCGGGCGCGCGCTGCGGCCTCGTCTTCATCCAGGCACTCTACCTCTAGGAACCAGCCCAGTCCCTCCAAGTGGTCGAGAGCCAGTTCAAGGTGGCCCCGAGCATCGTCCAGGTGGTACTGCTCGCGGCGCTTGCGGAGCCGGGCGGCCGCGGCAAAGCCCAGCGCCTCCAGGAGCTCCGTCGGGTCGGAGCCCAGCAGCACCGTTTCCTCCCGGCGGACCTTCAGTGCTCCCCCGCGCTGGGGGCCCTTGTAGGTCAGATCCATGGTGTTGCCCTCCCGCCGCAGGCGCAGCGCCTCGTCCGACTCGACCAGGTCGCGGCTCGGGTGCTGGAAGAACACGTCGTCCTGCTCCTTGGTGCCCTGATGGCGCGCGCCGGCAGCCACCAGTCGCTGCCGCAGCGCCTCGACATCCTCGACGGCAACCTTGGCCTCCACCTCGAGCACGACCGCGGCGACGGAGCGATGGCCTAAAGCGGTGCCGTCCCTGCGCGCAGCGTGAAGCGGGCCTGGCTCGTACTCCTTCTGGCCACCTGCGCCTTGTCGCCAGGCTGCCTGGAACCGTATCGAGCACACGTTGACCCGGCCGTCGTACCCGACGCATGGCGGCGTGATGACGGAAGCATCGAAGGCGGCGCCTGGGGGCCCAAGCTGACCGAAACGGCCTACACCTTCGACCCGGACGATGGAGGGCCGCCCTTTCCGGCCACGCTTCTGATCTACAGCCTGCGTGAAATGAACCGCCGCGGCGTTAGTGAATTGCTTCGCTTCACACGGGACACGGTCGAGGATGTGGCAAACGCGCAGGGCATCCAACTCGATCCCGTCGAGAACGCCAACGGCGATCGCGAAATCGGCAACGGCGCCAAGACGATGTGGTTCACCCGGGCCGGCACCGTCGAGGCCTCCGACTTGTTCACCGCGGGCGAGTCGGTGCGCATTGTCGGCGAGGCCTGGTACGACGCCCGCAGCCGAACCAGCATCGTGGCCGTTGGCTTTGCGCAAGTCTCCGGGCCGGGCACCATTCCATTCCAAACCCTCCGGGACGAGACCACATGGGTGCGCATCGTCGGCGATCCGGCGGGCAGCATCCACGCGTCCACGACGCCCCAGGGTTTCATCTACAACACGGTATCCCATGGTTGAACCAAAGCCAACGGTGGCACGATTTCCCACCACGCCCCGCATCCGCGAGTGGGCGCGCAAGCATCGCTTCAGTGACTGGATGGTGGCGCGCCTGGTGCGCGTCACGGACCAGCCCGGCCGCCTTCTGGCCGGCCTTCAGGAGAGACCCCGGAGCTACATTCGCGTCAACCCTTTGCGCGGCGAGGCCGCCGAGGTGCACAAGCGCCTGGCCGCCCGCGGGTTTGAACTGGGCCGGCCCGGACTCGACCCCAACGTTTTCGCCGTGCGGCATGCTCCCGTCAGCGCGGGAGCCACCGTCGAGCACATGATGGGCATGACCACGCCGCAGGACCTGGCCAGCGCCAGCGCGCCCCTGGCCCTGGCTGCCCAGCCCGGCGATGTGGTCGCAGACCTGGCGGCGGCTCCGGGCATCAAGACGCTGCACCTAGCCGGGGATCTCGGCAACCGTGGCGCCATCGTTGCCGTCGAACCCGACCCCCAGCGGCTGCGGTCGCTCCATTTCAACCTCGAACGCTGCGGTGTTGCGTGCGCCGCCCTGCGGCTGGAGGAAGCCCAAGACCTCCCCGGCCGGTCGTGGGCAGACAAGGTGCTCCTCGATGCCCCCTGCACGGGCGAGGGCACCATGCCCAAGGACCGCTCCCGCCGCCGTGGAACCCCGGACGAGATTGAGAAACTCGCGGCCCTGCAGCAAGATATCGTCGACGCCGCCGACCGGGTCCTCAAGCCCGGCGGCTCCATGGTTTACGCCACCTGCACCTTCGCCCCCGAGGAGAACGAATGCCAGGTGCAGCGCCTCCTGGATCGCGGCTACGACATCCTGGAACTGCCGTTCTCGGAGTGCGGCGGGGAACCCCTGGCGCCGGGCGTGACCGAATGGCCCGGCTACGAACTTGACGAGCGCATGACCCGTCTGAAGCGCTTCATCCCCGGCGTCCACCCGACGCTGGGCTTCAGTCTTGCCTTGCTTCGCAAGCCGGTGCGGGGGAGTTCATGATCCGCGGACCCGAGGGATTCGAGGAGGCCGCCGTGCGTGGCTTCCTGGACGGCGTTGAGGACAACCTGGACGACAAGTTCCTGGGCCGCCTCGAACTCGTGGTTGAGGAGAGCGACGACCCCGACAGTCCCCGCCGCGTGGTCTGCGTCGCATCGCCCGAATTGCTCAAGCTGCCCCTGGAACTGCTTCTGGACGCCGAGCACGCGGGCCTCCCCGTTGGCGAACTGGAACAGGACAACCAAGACACCTGGTTCACCCTAGATCTCCAGGGAGCCACCCTCCTGGCCGCGCAAACCCGCGCCCAAACAGTACGCGTCAAGGAGCGCTCGGCCCACTTGTTCCTGTACGGCCGCGACATCCTGGGGGACTCCGTCCTCTGGTACGACGGCCGTCTCAAGGCGGGCGACGCCTGCGTCGTGTGCAGCCCCCGCGGCGAAGCCTTGGGAATCGGTGCCGTTGTCGGCAGGTTCAAGGGCCAAAGATCGGCTGTACGTCCGCTCCATGACCTCGGCAGCTACCTCCGGGACGAGTCTTGACGACCGCCTAGAATACACCGTCATCGTCGTCACCCGGGGCGATGCGTCGGAGAAGGAGTTCCTCATGGTGCGCCACCGGGAGCGCGGCTGGGAACTGCCGGGCGGCAAGCTGGAGGCGACCGAAGGCCCCGTCCACTGCGCCTTGCGGGAATTCCGCGAGGAGACAGGACACCTCATCGCCGAGCCCAAGTTCGTGACGAAGCTCAAGAAGGAAAACGGCGCCTGCTACGTCTTCACCGGCCGGCTGGGCCCCCGCGTGCAGGAACTGCACGACAAGGAAAGCATCGACACGATGCGCTGGTACAGCCGCCTTCCGCGCGACGCGGGCCTCGCCTTCCCGGACGATCCCTACGACGTCATCGGCGAGAAGCTGGGCATCAACTTCGGCTGAGCTGACCCAACCAGTCGGAGTCGGGTGCCATCGCGCCGACGCCGGCACGGCCGCACCCATCCGGGGCCGGCGGCCGGCGGGCCTTGTGACCACAACGGCTTTCCTTCTGGCATCGAGTGAAGCATCATGGTGGCTTCACACTACGAGGTCCAGCACGAATGCGAGACCCAGGCGTCCGACGGATTCCAGATCTTGTCCGGGTGCGCGGAAGGCCTTTCGGCCGGCACATCCTTCGCCATTGCCTTCGGAGTCCTCGCCGCGCTGGCCGTCGGCGGGTTGTTCCTGTGGCGCTGGCTGCAGACCCGCGACCTGGACTAGCAAGCGTGAGCTTCTTTGACCGCCGCCGCGTCGCGGCGCCCATGCGGTGGTACAACCTGATCCCCCTGGCGCTCCTTCTGGCCACGTCCGTGGCAGGGCATCCCGGAGAAGCCGAGGACCATGTCCAGCACATGCAGATCAACAAGGGCAGCCTGGAGCCCGGTGCGAACACGACGTACCACATCAACTTCCAGGGCCAGCCGTTCGAGGCGGGCTGGATCATGATCGTCCAGGGCAAGGTGTCGGCGCCGGTTGACGTGGTGCTTAGCCACGGCGGCCAAGCCGTCAAGGGGTGGACGTGGACCTCGGACGCGATCAATTCTCACACCACGGCCCTGCCGGCCACGGCGGAATACGAGGTACAACTGAGCAATCCTGGTGACGAGAACGCGACCTTCGCATTCACGTACGACCAAACCTGCGAATGTTCGGCCAAGGTCGTCAGCATGGACGACGGCACGGTGTTCTTCAACTGGCAACTCGCGGCTGGCGAGACGGCCAGCATCGACTACAATCTCACGTTCATCGACCAGGTTGACCCCACGAAACCCAAGCTCGTCCCATCCATCGACGGTTTCCGCATCCAGGCGCAGGCCGCGCGCCAGATCGCCGACGGTGGCGTCTGGCCACAGGACTTCGAAATGCTGGGCCTGCAACAGGCGAACGACTCCTTTTCGATGGCCCTGACGGCCGAGGAAGCCGACCGCTACATCGTCCAGATGACCGTCACGTACGACGCGGCCGACGGCCACTCCGTGCTGATTTGGCCGTTCTTGGACCTGACTCCAGTTGCAGCCGACAAAGGCTCGCCCGGGCCGGCCATCGGCGCCCTCCTAGTGGGTGCCCTCACCCTGGCAGCCATTCGCCGACGGTAACCATGGCCGGGCGGTCCTACGTGAAGACCAGCAGATAGAGCAGGCTCCGCACCGCGAAGGCAGCCAGCGTCACGACCAGGAAGGGCAATTTCTTCATGTTCAGCAGGGCGAAGATGAAGAGCGGACCCGTGTCCGGCGACAGGGGAATGGCAAACAGGACGAAGAGCGCGCCGTAGCCGTACTTGCGGGCGAAAGCCTCCATGGCGTTGAAGCCGCGGCGCAGCAGGTCA
>JBFIJP010000173.1:0-8278 GCA_041600695.1 Thermoplasmatota archaeon
ATCGATGAGCAGGGGCCGACCCTGGTTGAGAAGGAAGTTGGCAGGCCGCAAATCCACTAGCAGGAAGCCCCGCTCGTGCAGGTGGTGCAACAGACTGGCCAAGTCCCGCGCCAGCGGCAACTGGGCATCGGCGGGCGCCCCGGCGTGCCTGTACACCGTCAGGTCGTCGCCGTCGGCAAACGCCCGCACCACATGCATGTGGCCATCCAGTTCAAACGCATCCAGCAGGCCGACGACGCCTGGGTGATCCAGCCGGCCCAGCACCTCGGCCTCCCGGCGCACCGCCGCCTCCGTGGTGGCATAGGGTTGCAGGAAATCCCAAGCGCGCTTCACCACCACGCGCTCGCCGGTGGCCAGATCGGTGCACAGGTCTGCCACGCCGACGCCGCCGCGACCCAATTCGCGCACCCGCTCGTAACGTCCCCTGGCCCCGTCATAGATAGCCGGCGGGGGGTCGCGGGGCAATTCCACGAAGCCCAACTCGGCCAGCGTGAACAGGAACGTCCGCAGCTTGCGATCCGGATTCCGGGAGATCTTGCGCCCCTGTGCAATCCCAAGCAGATCGGCGAAGGACTTTCCCTGATCGATGGCGTCCAGCAGGTCCCCCGTCCACCCCGCCAGGCCCTGCCAGCGGTTGTAACGATCATCCCAAAACGCCACCGCCTCGCCATCGCGCCGCCAGCGGGGCTTGCGCAGGACGGTGAATTCAGGGATCATGCTCACAGGCAGCCCACGCCGGGCGCAACCCTAAAGCACTTCGGCGCGCCGGTCCACCCAGCAAGACCGTTCTTGTAGGGGCACCGCCTGCCAACCCTACGCCACACCTTGGACATTTTCCAGGGTCGGGGCGCCCATCATCCATGCCCGTCTACTCCGCCTCCGACGACGATCACGACGTCACTGCAAAACAGGCATACTGGTTTCTGCTCAAGCTGGTCTTCCGCCACCGCTGGGTACCCCTCGGGGCCCTCCTTCTCGCAGTGTTTCTTTCGTCCTTCCAATTCCTGACGGTTGGCCTCCTCGGAGTATTCCTGGAGCGGCTGGGCGGGCTTGGGGAAGGCACCGGCTTCGTGCCGCTCCCCTACCTCGATCTGCTGTTCGAGGGGCGTAGTTTCGCCTCATCCGTACGCCTGATTGCCGTGATTCTCATCGGCCTGGAGATCGTCAAGGGCTTCATCAATTATTTCATTGCCAGAGCCACCAATTATGTTCAAATCATGGTGGAGCGCGACATGCGCGAACTGGTGTTCAAAGACGTTCTGGCCGTCGAAATGCAATTCATCAATAAGGAAAAATCCGCGAAATTGTTCACGACGATGCACAGCTTCCCGATGACTGCGTCCCGGGTGGCACAGGAAACCATGATGGCGTTGCCCCGCGCCGCGGACTTCGTCGCCTTCATCATCATCATGATGATGATTTCCGTGCCCCTCACGGTCGTCGCCGTTGTCCTGGCCGCGCTGGTTACCATCAGCATCAGCTTCCTCTCCAAGATCACCCGAAGGATGTCCAGGGACATCAACAAGCAGCGGGTCCAACTGCACCAGACCACCCTGGAGTCGCTCAACGCCATGAAGGTCATCCGCCTGTTCGGGCGCGAAAAGCACGCCCAGGGACGGTTCGAGACCGACGTGCATGAGCTACAGGGCCAGACGTTCCGGCGGGCGCGGGTGAACAGCCTGGTCGGGCCGGCCTACAGCACACTCAACATGGTGATGATTGCAGGCATGCTGGTGCTGGCCACCTTCCTCCTGGATACCACCCAGACCGGGTGGGGGGTCGAGTTGGCCCTCTTCATGGTTCTCATGATGCGCATGGCGGGCCCCGCGGCCCAATTCGCCAAGCGCCGCCAACGCATCGCCTCCTTCCTCCCGGCGGCCGAATCCGTCCTCGGGTACCTGGAGCGTGCCGACAAGACCTACCTCAAGGAAGGTGCCCGCGACTACGATGGCTTTGCCGACAGCGTGGCCTTCGATAACGTCGCGTTCCGGTACCACAGCGGGGATGATGATGTCCTGCGGGACCTGAGCTTCTCCATCCCCAAAGGCAAGACCGTGGCCCTGGTGGGTGGCTCGGGGGCTGGAAAATCAACCGTCGTAAACCTGCTTGCCCGGCTCTTCGACCCTACCGGCGGCGCCATTCGGATCGACGGCCAGGATCTGCGCGATTTCCAGTCCGCAACCTGGCGCCGCCGCATCGCCGTGGTCAGCCAGGACACGTTCCTGTTCAACACCAGCGCCCGCGAGAACATCCGCTACGGTCGGCTGGAAGCCACGGATGCAGAGGTGGAGGAGGCGGCCAGGCAGGCCAACGCCCATGAGTTCCTCACCGCACTGCCCGAGGGCTACGACACGTCACTCGGCGACCGGGGCGTACGCCTCTCAGGCGGGCAGGCCCAGCGCATCGCCATCGCCAGGGCCATTCTCGCCGACCCCGACCTCCTGGTGCTGGACGAAGCCACCAGCGCGCTGGACACCGCCACCGAACAACAGGTACAGGCGGCCCTCGACCGGGTCAGTCAGAACCGCACCGTGGTTGCCATCGCGCACCGGCTCTCAACCGTTCGTCGCGCCGACGACATCTTGGTCCTTGAAGCCGGCGGCATCGTGGAACGGGGCACCCACGACGAACTGATGGCGCAGGGCGGCCGATACGCCGAATTCGTGCGCCTGCAGCACGTTGACAACGACCAGTTGCTGGCGTAGACCTACAGGCTGCGCAGGCGATCGAGCACGATGCCCATGTCTGCCGGCCGGTCTTCGGGTCGGTCCCGGGTGCAGTCATGGATCAGGTCGCGCTCCGGACCGTGGATGCCGCGCTCGTCCAGGTCAGCGGCCTGCTGGGCCTCCAGCCAACTCCTGCGAGGCCGGATGCCCGTGCACAGGTAGTACATCAGGCGGCCGAACGAGAACACCTCCGTGCGCAGGTTGGCCTCCCGCCAGCCTGCCTCGGTCACGCTGCGCAACTCTGGCGCCGTGTACCCGCGACTTCCCTTGGACCCACGCACCCGCGCCACCCCGTCGTCGTGGGGAATGGCGCTGCCAAAGTCGATGATCTGCAGCCGGTTCCCGTTGAGTACGTAATTGGCGGGGCGTGCATCCATGAAGAGCAGGCCGCGCTCATGCAAATGGCAGATGCCGTCGGCGATCTGGATGGCCAAATCCAGCCGCATCGCGGCATCTTTGACTCCGGTGCCGGCAAAGTGCTTCTGAACATCCTGACCGGGGGTGAACTCGCGCACCAGGTGAAGAAGACCATCCGCCTCGAACGTGTCAACCATTCGGGGGACGATGGGGTGGTCCAAGACCTCCAGGACCCTGACCTCGTTGGCCAACCCGCGCTGGCCCCGGCTGATGTCGTGCAGAACACCCCAGGGGTGTTTGACCACCACATCCTGGTTTTCCTTCAGGTCACGGCAGAGGTGGACGATGCCCAAGCCCCCCCGCCCCAATTCCTGCACGCGCTGGTAGCGGCCCACGAAGATGTCCGGCGCGGGCGCCAGGTCCAACTCGATGAACCCCATGTTGCTGAAGGTCCACAGGTAATTGCGCACCAGTGCCCGAATCTCGATGGGCCTGAACTCGGGCGTGGCGGCCGCTACCCGGTCGACCAGGGGTCCGAACTCCAGGCCGTCGCGAACGGCCTCCAGGGTCTCGACGCCCACGGCGTGAATGTGGGCCCAGACGGCGTTGCGTTCGGCCCACACCTCGGTTTTGCCGTTTTCCGCCACGCGGAGTTTGGGCTCGGCGACCAGCCTGGCCTTCGGCAGGTAACGCTCGGGGTCGGGGACCTTCGGTACCACTAACTCCCGCACGAAGCACCTCCTGCGTGCAGGGTTGGAAAAGCGCCCTCGTGCTGCTCCCGCAGGGCGCCGCCGACGGCGTGCAACTGCTCCATCATATCGTGCACGTTGCCTGCCACGGTAGTGGTGGCCAGGGGGCGGGAGATGGACCCGTTCTCCACCAGGAAGGCGTACGGAGCCACCAGGCTGAAATCTCCGGTGGTATGGTTCGACGTGAAGCCGCCGACCAGGGGGTCCTGGACATACACGGCCCGGTCGGCACCGGCGATGATATCGTCGACCGTCCGTGGGCCGGCGTCGACGCGGAGCCGAACCGGCAAGACACCCACGGTTCCGGACCAGCCGGATTCCCGAATGCCATGACCGTTGGACTCCTGATCCTGTGCCACGGCCGCGCGGTGATCATACAGCAGGCCCGCAGCCCGACCCCGGTCAACCAGCTTGACCGGCGCCGTAGGGGTTCCTTCGTGGTCGCAGCGCAGGAGTTGGAACCCCTCCCCGTGCGGAGCATCGCGCAGGCTGAGGACCGGCGAGGCCACCTGCTCGCCCATGCGGCCTGCAAGCCTGCTTTGCTTGTTGCCCACGAGGGCGCCCGAAAAGCTGGATGCAAAGAGCCGGAAGGCCTGCGCCGCCGGCGCGGGCGCGAAAATGACTTCGGAAACGGGGGAGTCCAGGGGCTTGGCGCCCCGGGCAGACCCTGCCCGGCTCGTCAACTCGCGGCCAAAGGCATCCAGATCCATCACCTCTGCCAGCGGCCGCGGTGCGGCCCCCCAGTCCATCGCGGTCAAGCCACTCTCCGGCGGCCCCACCCGTGCCTGGGCAAGCAGGGTCTCGCGACCGGTACGATCCCAGACGGCAACCCCCTCACTGTTGGCCACCGCGAAAGCCGTCGTGTTGGCGACCAGCGTGACGGCTGCAAAACTGGTTTCACGGTTGGCATAAAGACCCCCCATGATGGCCTGGCCAGAATCCTCAAGCCTCTGGGGCTCGGCTTCCAGCAGGTCGGGATGCACCCGGGAAGGTTCACGCGTGATGGGGCGCGGCGGTGAAAAACCGGCGAACCGGGTCCCCTCGGGCACCAGCCGCGTGGCCGCCAGCGCCTCCTGGATCGCCGAATCGACGCGTTTCAGGCCCGACACGCCGGCCGTGGCCATCTTGCCATCCTTGACCACGCGCACGCCCACACCGCCACCGAGGCTGTCGGTGGGCGTGGCGTACTGACCGTGGGCAACCAATGAGATTTTTCGACCCTGAGAAATGAAGACCTCGGCCGCATCGGCCCCGGCGGCCCGTGCGCGGCGCACACCGTCTTCCGCCAAACCCAGCAGTTCGTTGCCGTCGATCACGCGCCCTGGCCTCCGACCAAGGTTTGGGCCGCCACCACATGCGGACCCCCCGTGCCGACGTGAATGAACGACTGGTCCCACTTGCCGCACCCGCCGAAGAAATTGGTGTGCATACCGAACTCCCGCGACAAGCCCTCGACTCCGCTGAAGAAATCCAGCACGTTGCCGTGGATGGAGGCCATCTTGACCGGGTGCTTGATCTCACCCTTCTCCACCACGTAACCGCGCTGGGCTGTAAACATGAATGAACCGTCACACCGCGGCGCTCCGCCCCGTGCGCCCAGCAGGTACACGCCATCGCCAAGCAGTTCCAGGCACTCCTCGTAGCTGAGGTCGCCCGGCTCGACGTACGTGTTGCGCATACGGACAATGGGAGCATACCGGACATTGAGCGCCCGGGCGTTGCCGGTGGCCGCCATTCCCTCGCTGGCCGCCGAATCCCGGCTGTGCATGTACTCCGTGAGCACGCCCCGATCCAGCAGGGTAACCTCGCGCCCCGCCTCGCCCTCGTGGTCAAAGGGAACCGCCACACCACGATGGCCGCCATCGACCACCGGAGCATCGCGAATGGTAATCGATTCCGGCGCCAATTGCTGGCCCAGCCGACCCTGCAGCACACTCCAGCCGGCGGCGACCACATCGAACTCGGTCAGGTGGCCGAAGGACTCATGGCACAGCAGACCGGTCAGGTGGGGATCGTACATGGTGCGGTAGCGGCCCGCAGGAAGCGCCTTGGCGCCCAGGCTCTCCATGGCCTGCCGGCCCGCCTCGCGGCCCAACGCCTCCGGACCGCCATCGCCCTCGTAGTCACCCAGACCGCGTTCGCCACCCGCCCATTTGGCGCCGTCGCCCATGCGGCCCGAATCGCGCATCACAGTCTGGACGAGCAGGGTCGTGAGGAGGGATTGGGTCTCCACCCAGCCGCCAGCCGAATTGGCCAGGACGGCCACCCCGTCGCGGGAGCCCCAACTGGTTTGCACGACGGCGTCGGGTGCAATCTCCCGTGCACCCGCCTCCGCGCGCTCCAGCAGCCGCTGAATCTCTTCCGGTTGGGCCTGGCGTGGGTGGCTGCGCACTTCCGGCCGGTACTCGACCCGACGGGCCGACTCGACCTTGTTCGGGAAGCTCTTCCAACTGCGGCGGCTATTGGCCTCCGCCAGTCGCGCAGCCCGATCCACAACATCGCGAAGAGCATCCGGCTCCAGCTCCGTGCAGTAGGCATAACCTACGCCCGAGCCATGGAACGCACGAATCCCAACGCCGCCAGCGCTGGCCGTGCGGGAATCCCGGCTTCGCCCGTCCAGTTGGGTCTGGCGCCGGGTCTGATAAACGTCAGCTCGCACCTCGTAGGCCGACAAAATGGATGTGTCCTCTGCGACGCCGCGAGTGAACTCCACCCAGGCGCCGAGATCCTCAAGGTTCTCGATCATGGCTGACTTGGCGGTCGATGCAAGTCTCGACCGTGAAAGGTTTTCGTTATAAAATGGGAGGGGAAGGAGGGAATAGATCGTCGCGGTAACACGACTGAATCAGCAAGTCCAAAGTGGACTTAGCCGGTCTCGGTCGGGTCGCCGGTCGAGTCCGAAGCGTCGGTACCGTCGAGGTCGCCTAGGCCGTCGAGCGTGGGCAGGTCAATGAGCATCATGTGTTTTTCACCTCCGTTTCTTGGTTGTGGGCGCACAGGGCGCACCGTACCCCCGGACCGGCCGACCGACCGGGCCCCAGGGGCAAACCTCCCATAGCCGTGGTATATACATAATAGTGTCTTCACGTAACGCTCCTGTCTAATTCTTGGGGAACGGCTACCAAAACCGCCAGGCCCCTCCAGAAGCAGGTCCAGCCACCCGCTCCGCGCCACACTGCTTCACCGCCCGACACCCGACCACCCCGCTTACCGGGCTGCCGCAACCACCATCCGCAGCGCCGCAATCGCCTCACGGACCCGCGGGCACGCCGCCAGCGCCCCACGACACCCAGTAACGGTGAGCGCACGCGCCGAGCCTAGGAAACGGAGTGACCCAGCAGGAGTTCGCCCGCGGCCTCGTGACCAGCCGCTACGCTGTTGGCGCCTGCGGCCCCCAGGGCCTCAGCCGACATCGTGGTGGTAATGCCAACCACAAACGCATAGCCCGCGGCCCGGGCGCTCTGCACGCCACGCACGGCGTTCTCAAGGGCAGCACAGGCCTCCGGAGGGACGCCCAGCCGCTCGGCCGCCCGCGCGTAGGGCTCCGGGTGGGGCTTGTCGTGCGTGTAGTCCTCCTGCGCCAGCACGGCATCAAAGCTCGGCAGCAGGTCAGGGATCAGGCGTTCCAGGTTTTCCCGCCGAGTCCCCGTGACGAGCCCGAGCTTGCGGGCACCGGCACGCAGCTTGCGCACCAGTTCTGGCGCACCAGGGTAGAGATGGATCGGGCCTAGGCTGGCAAAGGCCTCCTGCTTCCGGGTGGCCAACTCAGCCACCTGGGCATCGGAGGGCTCGTGGCCGGCCGCCCCAAGGAGATCCTGGATGATCGTCTCGCTGCGGGCACCCTCGCGCTCGTAGACCTCCTGATCGGTGCAGGTGACCCCCCAGGGGGCAAGCACCATCCGGTAGGCCTCGGCGTGGAGACCCATCGATGCAGCCAGCACGCCATCAAAGTCCAGCACAATGGCATCCTTCACGGGCACGCCAGCCCAGCCTCACTCAAAGCGTTCGCTGCTGCCAAACCTTATGGCGGGGCGCCCCGTGGAACAGGTGTGCCCAAGCAGGATCCCCGCCGCGCGCCGCCCGAGACGGAGCGCCGGCCGGCAGGCCTGCTGGACCAGATGGATCAGATCGAGGCGCGCCGGGCCGCTAAGGCGGCCTCCGATTCACTCCCGGTCGACGGCGAGCCAGCGACGGCAGAAGGGAAAAAGGGTACCAGGCGCGAACTGGACCTGGACGATGTGTGGTAGGCTATTCGCCCACGGGAACCATCAACAGTTGAGTGGTTCCGCAAACCGTGCACTCGCACGAACCAGGATCGTCCTCAGACACCACCGCGCGTGCGACCTCTTGACAGGTCTCACAGTACATGTCGACACGACGACGCTCTGCCATGACTAGACCTTGCCACGCGCAGGCCTAAGACCTTTCGGCTTGGCACCCCGGAAA
>JBFIJP010000174.1:0-8234 GCA_041600695.1 Thermoplasmatota archaeon
AACATGCCCACGAAGAGCATGATGACCTGGATGGCCGTGCAGGCCAGGATGATGCTCACGGGTACAATGAGCAGGCTCTCACCGCTGGGGTTGAGGAAGAGCAGCTTCTCAAGCCAGGTTTCCGGCGGCGGTGCAATCGTGGTCACGTACTGCTGGTCGCCCGGCAGCGCTGCACAATAGGTGCCAACGGGATCGTTGATGCCCGTGGCAGAGTCCACGCGGTTCGGATTGCAGTATTTATCCGGATAGAAGAACGTCACCGGACCCCAGGAGTCCTCCTTGTCAATGACGAATTGCAGGTTCTGCGAACTGCCCTGTCCGAACAATTCCAGACCAAAGTTGGTGTGGTGGCCCACCATCTGGATGAGGGCCACCCGGATCACTTGCACCTTGGCGATCAGGAAGTAGGTGCCTGCCGTGACGAACGCGGTCACGTTGACAAAATGGACGGCGTCGTTGCGTACACGACGGACCAGGCTGAGCCACTGGTGGTACGCCAGGTACACGAAGAAGTAGACGCCCACCAAGGCGAAAACGAAGTTGACGTAGTCCTGGCCCTCCTTGATGAGCAAATCCAGGGCGACCAGGCCCCAGTACCATCCAAAGAGAACCCAACCCACCAGGGTCAGGCGTTTGCTCCACGCTTCACGGCTGAACCCGAAACCCAGCAGCACCAGCCCGGCCAGCAGCGGGATGTTGGTCCACTGCTCCCAGGTGGCCAGCGCAGTTGCGTTGCCGACGTGGGGGCTGAAGCGCTGGCCCAACAGCAGGCCGCTGGCAGCCAGCGCCGTGGCCAGACCGAGCCAGAACAGGGTCACGCGGCGGGGGTCCTGTTCAAGTTCCTCCGGCGGCGAGGCCTCCTGGGCGTAGGGATGCGGTCGCGGCGGCCGGGATTCCTTGCTCTTTGCCGATGACTTCGAGCCTGCCACGGCTCTTCGACTTCGGCGTCCGACTTAACACATCTGGTGCGTCCGCTCGAACCGTCGGAAACCAATAGGCACCGCAAGCCCGGCCGTGGGGCGGGTAGGTTTAAGTGACTATCTGGCGCTGAAAGCGCATGAAGCTCCCCTGGACGTTTCTGGCAATGGTCATGCTGGCGGCCCTTGGAGGCTGCGCGGAGGACCCAGCCACCGACGATACGCTCGCGGACGTGGATGCTCTCGAACCCTATGCATCGTTCGAGTTCGAAGGCAGCGACGTTGCGCAGGTCGGGGCGGTTGTGCTGCACGTGTATTTTGGAGCGATTGGCGGCGAGTTCCGGATCAAGGACGACGCACAGGAGCTCCTGGTGGAGGCACAGTGGACGTGCCTGCTGGATGCGTGTCCCATGGATCTGATGGCTGCCGATGACGACTACGACCAATGGGACTATTCGAGTGGCGACCTGAGCGCTCGACTGATCATGGACGAACTCGAGAGCGACACGTGGTTTGCCTGGCTGGCGCCGCCGCAGGTGAGTGCCCATGCCATGATGGAGGGCGTCATTCGCGTTACCGTGTTCTACGACGGCCCCGTGCCCGAGGGCTTCACGGCGTTCGAGTAGGCACGGCTGGGCGCACTTCTGGCAGGCGTAGGTCCGGGTTTGCCTAGGCCGGAGCGCGCGGCTCGCCGCTGGCGTGACTGGCGACGGGGGTGTCGGTCGGCCGAGACGGACCGCACCTTAGGTCCTGGCCGGGCGAAGCGTACCCGCATGGTGTCGCTTCGGACGGGCCGTTTGGCCGCGGTGCGCACGGATCGCCCGCCTGCGCCGTGTATGATCATTTTCCACGACGCCATGGTGCGGCCCAAGCCTTATGACTGGCTCAACCGCTTTGGCACCATGCGATACTTTGCGATCGTCATCTCGACGTTGCTGGTTTCTGGCTGCCTGGGCGATGACCGGTCCGACGCCGGGGCGCTTGACCTTCCGCCTGAAGTTGCACCGGAGGTGTTTCGCTTCACCGAGGAAGACCTGTTCCAGGTGAATGGCGCGCTGGTCATGATCCTGGCCTCCGACTTGATCGTCAACTTCACGGTCCACGAAAATGCCACCGCATTGCTGGCCGAGGTGCAGTGGCGCTGCGCTACCGAACCTTGCCCCATGGACCTCTCGGTGCGGCCAGAGGAAGGAACCTGGGCCGAGGGCGCCCGCGGTGAGGGGGAAGCACGAATGGCTGTTGAGGCTCCGGCCGCCGACTCGTGGTACGCGTCGCTGCGGGCTAGTACCCTCTCCGTCCATGCCGGAGGCGACGCGGAGTTCCGAATCTCGGTCTTCTACGACGGGCCGATCCCGGACGGTTACACCGCTTTTGCCTGAGGGTACGGCCATCCGAGCGCCGCCCGCCGGGCGCCATGCCGGTGCCGGGGGTCAGGCCACCGGGTAGCCCCACTCGGCCAGGTCCAGCTTAAGGTGCTTGGCGAGCGCCTTGTTGGAGTCGGCGTAGTGGGCCGCCACGCGTCGGCGGGCCTCCATCTGGATGCGGTTGCCGCCAGCGTCGCGGCCCCAGGCCCGGTCGAGGCCCCTGAGGGCAAGCCGGACGACCCGGCGGCCCGGCAGGCGGACCACGGGCCGCTGATCGACGTACGGGTGGGCGAACAGGCCGTTGCTGGCGCGCAGGATGCGGATGGATCGGTCCGAGAAGCTGACGTTGCGCCGCTTGCCCGCCGGCAGTTCCTCGGTGGGGGGCTCGACGCCGGCGAACTCGCATGCCCGGGCAAGGACCGCCTGCGGCCGGGCACGGAACTCCTCGTACAAGGTCACCAGGACCTGGTCGCGCCCGAACAGGCTCTGGTAGTGACGAATCAGGGGCAGGTACTCGAAGTGCTCCATGCGGAAGTGGGGGATGCGCTTCAGGACATCATCGCCGGCCAGCATGCGTTTGAGGGACGCGGTGCCTCCCTCCTGCACGTACTGCTTGTAGTAGCTCCCGATCATGGCGCCTTGTTCGCGGATCGCGATCCAGACGCGCCCCTCGGGGAGCGTGGCCGCCAACCGGTCGGCGATTTCCTTGCTGTCGAAGCCGCCGGAGGTGGGGTTTCCAGACAGGCGTTCGGCGGACAGGACGGGGACGCGGCCGGCCTTCCACGCCGGTTTGAAGGCTTGGTCTATGGATTTGCGTGTGGCGCGGGCATCAAAGCCCAGGGGGTGTGGCCAGACGATGGCGCGGGCGATCTGCTTGTAGTCAAGGGGTGTCGCGAAGGCGTCGTGCTGGGGGAACAGGTTGTCCTGGAACCACGTTGTCGCGGTCTTGTGGTAGCCGATGTGCAGCAGAACGCGCTTGTCTTTCATCCGCGCACGTCCAGCCCCGGGTGCGTTCAAAGCCTTCGGCCTCGGCCACCGGGCACGCGCCACGGGGCGGGCGCCATCTTCAAGGCCCACGGCCGGGGTCGCGCGACGTGGACGCCCCCCAACGCATCGTATCCCTCGTGCCGAGTCACACCGAAAGCCTGCACGATCTGGGGGCGGAGGGCCGGGTGGTGGGACGGACCCGGTTTTGCATCGCCCCAAGCCCGTGGGTGGACAGCATCGCCTCCGTGGGCGGAACCAAGGATGCCCGTCTGGACCGGATCCTGGCCCTGGACCCCGATCTCGTCGTCGTGGACAAGGACGAGAATCCACTGGCGCTGGTGGAGTCGCTGCGCGAACACGGTGTCGAGGTTCTACATTCGGAGATCGATACCGTGGAGGACGCGGCCGCGTTTCTGGAGCGCTTGGGGGACCGGGTGGGGCTGAGCGAGGCGGGTCGGCGGGAGGCGGCAGCCATCCGCACCGCCCTTGCCGAGGTAGCCCCTACATCCGGCGCGGCGCCCGTGCCCGTCTTCTGTCCGATTTGGTACGACCCGTGGATGACCTTCGACGCCACGGCGTACCCCCACGCCATGCTCGCGGCCGTCGGCCTCACCAATGTCTTCGGGGACCATTCGGGACCCAAGTACTTCCCTGTCGAGCCAGCCGATGTCGTGAAGGCCGGGGCCAGGTGGACCTTGCTGCCCACGGAGCCTTTCCCGTTTCACAAGCAGCGCGAGCGCATCGATACGGGCGCACTGGGGCCGGCGGGGGACGCCGCCCACGTACGGATCATCGACGGCGAGGCGCTCACGTGGTTTGGCACGAGGACCCGTCACGGTCTCGTCATCCTGGGCGAGGTGGCTCGCTCACTTCGCGCCGACTCCGCCGGCCAAGAAGGCCAAGTAGAGGGGCGGAAAAGGGGGAAGAGCTGATCCAGGTTTAGAGGGACGAATTACGCCCGGCGCCGGCGCGCAACCACAAGGGCCGCGGCGAGGGCCGCCAGGGCGGCAGCCACCGCGAAGCCAGGAGTTCCCTGGTCCGCGTCCGTCATGGCGCCGCGGGCGGCGGGGTTGTAGGGGCCAAGGCCGCCCCCAAGGTCCTCGAAGGCGGAGGCACTGCTTCCACCCTCGGCCGCGTCACCATCGGCACCTGCCTGGCCACCGGCGGAAGGAGCGCGGGGCGGAGCCGGGCCGCCGGCTGCACGATCCAGAGCCACGCCGCCAGCACCATCCTCCGCGTAGGCGATGGGGCCGTAGCAGCAGCCGCCGTAGCGGGCCTCGCCCGGTGTCAGCATCACATCAAAGGCCCGGTCAGCTCGCGGCGCAATCTCCACGATCCCTTCCCAGGGCAGGTAGCCCTCAGCGTACACCGAAACGTAGTGGACACCGCTGTGGACGCGCACCTTGTAGCTGCCGTCGGCGTCCGTGGTGGCCCAGCCGTAGCCGTGGCCCAACTGGTGGCCGAAGGAGATTTGGGCACGCTTGATGGCGGTGTTCGTGCTGCCGTCGATCAGGTAGCCGCTGATGGTTGCGTCCGGTCCGGGGCGCTGGATGAGCTTGGCATCCACCCGCGTGGTCTGGTTGGCCGGCAGGGTCAGTGTCTGGCTCCACGAGAAGTACTCGGGGCCGCAGTTGCGGCGGTACGTTCCATCGGCATCGGTGGTCTCGGTGCAGGAGCGCCATTGTTCGTGGTAGATGCGCACAATCGAGTAGCCCGGCGTCACCAGGGCCTCGAAGGAGCCGTCCGACCGCACGGTGATCCGGCAGCCTTCCCACTCGCCGCTGCATTCGTTTTGGCCCCAGCGGGGGGAGTCGATGCTGACGGCGACGTAGTTGATGCCATTGCCGGCGGCGTCTGTGACGCGGCCCACGATGCGGGCCGTCTTGTCGGGCAGCTTCTCCATCTTGAAGTCGTGGGTGCGCTGCTCGTCCTTGGCGATGCGCAACTCCGCCCACGAGGCGAGGTAGCCTTCGCGCTCGGCCCGCAGGCTCAGGCCGCCCTCAAACACGTTGATGGCGTAGCGTCCCTGGGCGTCGGTCGTGGTCCAGTTCTCGCCATAGTACGGGTAGGGCTCAGGGCGGGCAATGGAGAGCTCGTCGGCTGCGGGGGCTCCACTGGCACCGCTGCCGCCACCAGTTCCGCCCGAAGCCGCAGGGCGGGGCTCCGACTGGACCGATTCGGCCTGGTCGTAAGCGTAGCAGCAGTAGCCGCCTTGCGACACGGTGACGCGGACATCGGGCACCGGCCGACCGGTCTGGTCGGTGACGGTCCCGGACAGCCGGGCGGTCTGGGGCGGGAACGCCTCCAGCTTCAAGGTGATGGAGGCGGTCCCGTCAATCAACTGGCTCATGGAGGCTTGCTGATAGCCAGGCGCGCTGGCGCTGATGTAGTAGTTGCCCGCGCGCAGCGTCGTGCTGAAAGAGCCGTCGCTGCCCGGCGAGACTTCCTTGTAGGTCCCGCCACTCAAGTAGACCTGCGCCCGCGCGACGCCGGCACCCTGCAGGTCCACGACGCGGCCGGTCACTTGGAGTTCCTTGCCACGCAGGCTGGTCTCGTAGGAGGCAATGCCCGGGACCTCGAGTTGCCCGGCGTGGTCCTCGAACCCGGTGCGTGTGATCGTAATCGTGTACTTACCGTCCGGGAGTTGGTTGAAGGCGTAGTATCCCGTGGAGTCCGTTTGGGTGGTGGAGTCGTAGGCACCAACGGGGCCAACCGCATCCGTGCGCTGGAGCCGCACGGACGCCCCGGAAAGGCCTTGGCCATAGCAGCCGCGGGCCTTCTCGTCCCCGGCCAGTGGGCGGGGCTCGTCGCCCCAGTCCATCGTGCACACGATCCCCTTCAGGGACCCGGTAGCCGTCTGCGTCTGGGCACTGGCTGATTCAGGCAATGCAACGAAGGCACCTCCAAAGAGGAGCGTCAGGGTCACCATCAGTGCGACCGTCTTGTCCATGGACCCAGATGGGCGCCCGAAGAACATAAGATGGTGTGCATCGTTCGGTGAAACCCCACCGATCGTGGGACACTTGGCCCAGCCCCCATGCCTGAAGCAAGAAAGGGGGGCCGACCCGGTGAGACGCTCCGGGCCGGCCAAAACGGAGGCTTGAGCAGGAAACCAAAGGGTTGCCTGCCCCCGTCTTGGTTGGCTAACGGGGGCAGGCGGTTGGTTGGTGGTTGGTGGTTGCTGGTTGGTCGGCACCGGTCAAGGTGCCTTGGCCCCGTGCAATCACGGGCGCCTAACACTGGATGTGTCGCCACGCCTGTTTATAGGTTATGGTTAGATGTTCGAAGCACGAAACCAAGTGCTTCCGTTTTTCTTGTGGGCCCGACCCCGGCGCCTGCAACCTGACGGTTTCGCGGCAGCCATTGCGCAAACCCATCCAGGCACCCCGCAGGGGGCCGCGGCGTCCTTTTCACGCATGGCCGGGTCGCCGCCGCGTGGAGGCAGGCATCGATGAGGCCGGGAGGGGTCCGGTCATGGGGCCCCTGGTGGTGGCCGGCGTCGCCGTTGAGGACCCGCAGCGCCTGAGCGACCTGGGTTGTCGGGACTCCAAGGCGCTCCACCCGGGCAAGCGGGAGGCAATCCATCGTTTGCTGCGGCGGGACACGGGCGTCCGCATCGCCGTTCGCGTCGTTGATGCCGCGGGGCTGGACGCCGAACGACGCGGCGGTTCCACCCTCAACGAGATCGAAGCCGCGAGATTCATTGAGATCGCCCGCGAACTTGGATGCCGCCGCGTCGTGGTGGATGCCGCGGACGTGGATGCACCCCGCTTCGGCCGCACCGTCGCCGCAGGTCTTGACCCAGGCATCGAAGTCGTGAGCGAACACAAGGCCGACGCCACCCACGCAACCGTTGCCGCCGCCAGCATCGTCGCCAAGGTGACCCGCGACGAGGCCGTCGCCGAACTGGGCCGACGATTGGAGCGCAAGCTCGGTCGCCAGTTGGGCAGCGGCTACCCGAGCGACCCGAAAACACGTGCCTTCCTCGCCGCATGGATTGCCCAATTCGGAGAGCTGCCGGAGGGATGCCGCGCCACATGGGCCACTGCCCGGGATGCCCTGGCGGCTGCGCGAACCCGCCGCCTGGACGACTTCTGACGCCTTCCGCCGCGCGGCTAGGCGCCCAGCCCGGCCTGGGTCTGTTCCCATAGGGAGATGAAGGGCCTAGGCCATGGCCCCCCGATCTGTCATGCCCGGCGTCAAATCGTCCCGCCCCGCCATCCGAAGTCTCGCCCTGCTCGCCCTGGCCAGCGCAGAGGAGCGCCCTGGCTGGTTGGCCCGCATCTTCGGACGACGCAAGGACAAAAGCCAGGCCGAGATCGACGCGGAACGACGCAAGCGGCGCAACGTCACGCATGAAGAGCACGACAAGCCCCAGCCCTTCATGCAGTGCCCCAAGTGCAGCGCCTCCCTGCGCGCCAACCACCTGGAAGAACACATGAAGCGGGTGCACTGAGGCCTTTGGGCTGCTGGGGCGAAACGCTTGAACGGCTACAGGGGCCGTTCCAGGTATGCGCCTGCCCTTGATTCTGTTGGCCCTGGTGGCCTTCCTGAGCGCCCCCGCTTCTGCGGACCACATCCACGCGGAGACGTACCACAATGAGGGCGCATCCCGCTCCGGCATCACGGTGTCCTCCACGGTTGAAGGCTGCAACCTCGTGTACTTCTGGTTCGAGTACTACGACCGTGACGGCGACCTCCGGCCCGACTCGATTCCCCCCGGCGGGCCAGCCCCGCGGCTTGACTACAGCGTCGGTTGCCTTTGAATACCGCCTGGGTGCGGACCCGAAAACGCTGAGGGCCGGACCGGGATGGACAGCCCATGCGCTTTGCCTTGATGGCTGCCTGCTGCACGCTCTTGATGCTGGTGGCGCCAGCTTCCGCCGGTCCGGTTGAGGCCGGCTTCTACAACGACGAGGACCGCCTGCGCTCGGGCTTCCAAGCCGACGCCCGCACCTTCGGCTGC
>JBFIJP010000175.1:0-8203 GCA_041600695.1 Thermoplasmatota archaeon
GGTGCCGTCAATGGCATCCACCGTCAGGTGCAGCCACTCGTTGACGTACCGGTAGCTGGACTGGTGGTCGTCGATCTGGCGGCTGCCAATCAGGTTGAAGCCCAGGATATCCGTGTACTCCCGGTTCTCATCCCGACCGGATTCGCTGCCCGACTCCTCGCGGTCACCCTTGTCAAAGCTCACACCAATGATCTCGACACGCGACTCATCGAGCTGGTTGATGAGGAACACATTGCCGTTCACCGTGGTCTGGTTCCAGAAGGCAGAAACCTCCCGATCGTAGCGGTGGCTGCTGCTCTCCCCCGAACCAAACAACGGGATCCCGAAATAGCTCTGGGAACTGTCTTGCGAACTCGAGGACTCTTCCGAAGCCGAGTCGCTGGACCGCCCATCGTCCTGACGCAGGAAGCTGAATTCGCCGCCCGCGACATCCGTGGCCAAACCGGCCTCGATGCCGAATTCCTCAAAGGACTCCGAGGACGCATAGTCGTCGTCCTGGAACCACGAGCTCTGCTCGATGGACTCGGAAGAGTAGCCAATGTTGGTGTCGTAGAATTCCCGGTCGAAGTGGTCGCCCTCTCCGGACTCACCCGAGCCCTCGTCGTGGTCGTACTCACCCGACTGGACTTTCAGCCAGAACACACCGCCAAGAATGTCCGCGTAGTATCCACTGCGCGTATCATTGGTGGCGGAATGGTAGTACCAAGCCGTGCGGTCGTAGTGGTTGTGCTGTTCCTCGCTGTGATCCGAGAATTCGAATAGACAGCCACCACCGAACGGATTTGGAATGATACAACTGGAGGTATCTGTCGATTCCTCCGAGTTGAACGGACCGGTTTCTGTTCCGCCGGAGTCGGATTCCTCGGTGCGGCCGGCGGGCTCGATGGAACCCACCGAC
Organism: Thermoplasmatota archaeon; assembly: GCA_041600695.1. Classification (GTDB taxonomy): domain Archaea; phylum Thermoplasmatota; class E2; order JACPAO01; family JAHFTW01; genus JBFJVP01. The sequence continues at coordinate 899 of JBFIJP010000175.1, forward strand.
GCCACGCCGGGCACTCCGACGAATTCATTCGCACTGGCAAGTCCGGAGGCCAACATCAAGGTCGAGACCACCAGCACTGCCAAGATCGGGCGTTTGTCGCTTCGTTCTTGTTGAGTCATTTTCATTTTCCTCCTTTTATCAGTGCGTGTGGCTCGTCGTCCAACTGTCAGCGCTGATGCTGAAGTATTTCAGCATCGCGTAGACGATCACGAACGGAATTGGAACCAATCTCGCGATCTCCCAGCAGAAGACCTCGGGATCCTTCCAACTTCCACCAGCGCAAGCCAAAATGCGCGGACTGATGAAGACGTGATGCTCGCCATAGGCGATATTCAAGCCTCTGAATGGCACGATTGGTGGCAAGGCGAAGGGAGCGTCAAAGCCCCAATTGCCAGGATACGTGCCGCGGAATCCGACATACCAGTGTTTGTCACACCAATGCAGATCCCAACTCTTGACACATGGCCAACCGAAATAGAAATACTGGATTGTACAACATGACCAACTTAACACCTGGAACGATATGAAACCAGGATCTATGATCAAGCTGAACCACGGCAAATGCAAACAGACACAAAGCCACCGAGTACCCAGCACGTACAGTTCAAGACCAGCACCCGCAGTGGCACCGGCGCCTGCACGGAAGTGAAGCACCAACTTACCATCAATATTGATGACACTTTCCAGGTGGGGCTTGATGGAAATGCGCCCCAGATCCTCCAGGAGAATCGAGAGCGTCTCAATGCCAAACCACCAGCCGTAGAACCAGTAGTACTTCAATTCAGCAAAGCCCAGACAAATGATGCAAGTGCTCGGCTGGCTGCGCCCATCGCTGAACTTCAATTGGAAGTCTGCGAAGAACTTGGTCAACCGCTTGCCAAGCGCAGGGCTCGGGTCGATGACGACCTCATTGATGCCATCAGCCCAAATGGCAATGCCATCACGAGGGATGTCCACGATCTGTAGCAAGATATGGCCCTGCGCCTCGTACTGTGCGAGATTGCGCAGCCAATCGGGAACGGCATTGCCGGCCGCCAGGATGGCGCCACGACCGAGCGTGTTCCAAAGCATGCCAATGTCCAGGTAGATCATAGCGTCCAGTGTGTCCGCCGACGCACCGTAGTTGAAGAACGGTGTCGCCGGGTTGCAACTCTGACAGTCGGCCTGGCCGTAACTGGACTTGCCGGTTGCGAGGTTCACGCTGGTCGGAATGTCACCAATGGTCAGCCAGATCGGGAAACCGGCCGAGCGGACCTTGGAATTCACCACGGAAATCGTACCCGGATCGGCGTACCAGTTGCCATCGAACCGCAGTCCGACGAACACCTTGTCAATGGGCTGGCCGGTGGTCACGCGGACATCCGGGTTGCCGCCCGCGGAACCGGACCCAAGGGTCTGCTCAATCTTGAGCGACGTCGGCAGGTTGGAAACCGTGACGACCGCCATGAGATCCAGATTGTGCGGATACACAGGTAGCGGAATGTTCGTGTTGATGCGCAAGTCCAGCTTGCCGAGCTTGACGCCCGAACTCAGATCGTACTGCGGCATGCCGCCGACGTCCGCCCTGGAGAACGTGAATCCAAGCGGGAGCGGAAGGTCGAGCTTGAGCTTGACCGCCAGGTCCAGAGATCCGCGGAAAATATCCAGGTACGTGTTGCCCATGATGCCACATGCGGTCTGGCCGCCATTGCGGTTGCACAAACCCGACGGCGTGCTGACGGTCTGCCACGGCCAGAAGGGCTCTGGCACGCGGTTGATCGCCGTGGGCGTTCCGAGTTGGATACGGCCCTGCAGCCACGGGGTGGCCGCCGAACAGCCGTTGATTCCGCACGGGCTGCTTCCGTCGAAGACCACACCCGTATCCGTAATGCGCAAGGTCATGATGCGCGGCAAGTCCGTCAGGCTCAGGTCCGCCGTAGCAATGATGACCGGCATGCGCAGGTCGACGATGGCACGCAGATCGTTGTTCTGCGCGAAATGCAAACTGAGCAGTTGTTCGTTGGTGGCCTCATCAGCCGTGAAGGCAACCTTCTCGAAGCCCAAGATGCGTGCACTGATGCCAAATTGCGGATTGCCTGGCCAAGGAGTTCCATAACCGTCTGGACGCAACCATGCGCCCACGAAACTGGAGCCGTACGCGAATGGATCGTAGGCAAACAGACCTTTTCGGAACACGAGCGCCACGGAGTCAATGCCGCCGGTAGCGTCGAAGGCAAAGCCATCATCCGTCTGGTGGACCAGGATGGTCGGAATGCCGTGCGCAACCAAGAGGAGGTAGATGTCGTCCGCGTCGGTAGGCAAGTTCAGGATGAATTCCAGACTGACCTCGCCGATCTTGCCGCTTGCAAGCGGAAGCTGGAACGTTTCGCCCGCCCAGCTTGCCCCAAGAATCTGAGGCACATCTCGTATGTTCAAATTGAACTCAACGAGCGGATCGCCCTTCTTTCCGGCATGGAAATGCACGAGCATCGAATTGAGGGGCGCGGTTGTACTGATTCCGCCGCCAGCGCCTCCGAGACCAACAATAATGCCCGGGACGCCACGAGCATCCAGCAGCAACTGAATCTGCTGTGCAACGCTGTTGAGATCAAATTCGATCTGGAAGAGGAACTCGATCTTGGCGATCTGGGCGCCAGGCGGCGTGAACTCAAGGTTGAATCCGCTGTCACCAAAGCCGCCCGCAGAAATTTGCGGCACGTCCTCAATGAGTAGCTTGATCAAGACCGTTGGGCGCGCGAAGGAGCCGAACCGGAAGTCAAGCAGCAATTCATCCAACACGTTGGTGGTGCCGATCACGCCGGCCGAATCCAGCACGATGCCTGGAATCCCCAGGGCCCTCAGATTCAGGAACAGGTCCGCCGTGGTGCCCGCCTGGTCCAGCAGGAACAGGAACTCAATGCGGTCAATCTGGGCGTCAATCGGGTTGAATCCAAGGGTGAATCCATCGGTCCACGTGGCACCGGCGATTTCCGGAACGCCTTCGATATCCAGACGCACCAGGAGGGAAGGGGCTTGCACCGCACCCAGCCGGAGGAGAACGGTGATCGAATCGAGTTCGGCCGTCGTTCTGAACGTATTCTCTACGGTATTGAAGATCAGGCCCGGCAAACCCAGCGCCCGAATCATGAAGTAGAGGTCCGCGGCGTCGTCGGCGGCGTCCGAGATGAACTCGAACAGGATTTCTCCGATCTGGTCGCCAAAGGTGTCAAGGCCGATGTCGGTGCCCCAGTTCAGTGAGATTTGCGGCACGTCCGTGATGCGCAGCAAAACCTGGAGGAACGGTCCGCTGAGGCCCTTGCGGAAGTAAACCTCAATCTTGTCGAGGGGCCCTTCGGTGAGCATGGAGCCCCCTTCGCCGCCCCAATCCACGCTGACGCCGGGAATACCCAAGGCCTCGAACGAGACAATGATGTCTGGCGTGAGGAACTGGAAGCCCAGCTTCTCGATGCGGCCGTCCAGCGACAGATCGAACGAGGTTCCGCCCCACGTGGCTGTCGCCTGTGGAACGTTGACCACCTCGAATATCATTGTGATCACACGATCAAGCACTGGACCTTGGGCTAGCAGCAATCGTATACCACCCAAGGCGTCACTTGTGCCAAAGCTCCCACCCAAATCGTCCCAATTGGCCGATATGCCCGGGATCAGATTGGCTTCAAAGAGGATTTCAAGGGCCGACTGCGGAGCATCGATGGGATTGATGATTAATTGTAAGGTAAAGCTACCAATCCGATCACCGCTCAGGCCGATCTGCATGGTGCCCTCCCCCCAAACCACATTGATTTGGGGCAGGTGCACGATTTCCATGAAGAAACTCAGTCCGGGCCGGGAAATGAACGCGTAAACCCGACCGATGAAATCACCGGGTTCGAGGCCAGGACCCATGCCGCCCTCGTTCCAATTGAAGTGAATGACAGCGGGGATGTCCTCGATGCCGGCTCCAATGATGGTATCGCGGAGCTTGGCGATGATACCAATGGCATCGAGCCTGTCGCTCATGATCAGGTCAGCGCCGGCGCGCGTGAATTCAAAGACCACGTCTTCAGGAATTCCATTGACGAAGAACAGAATATCCACGTCAGGCGCGATCAACTGGATCGACAAGTTCTGGATCTCCTCCGTCGCGTGGTAGCCGATCGAAGGGTGGGGGACCAATTGGAAGTCCACGTTGATCTGGTCCGGCACATTGCTGATGCAGAGCTTGAGGACATTCGTGTCCTTGCCGAAGCTCCAGCAGAGAGGTCCGCTGAGACCCAGGTTCAGGGCCACGCTGCCAATGCCGCCGGCCAGGCCGCTGATGATGCCACCCACGTCGCCCAATCCGGGCGTCAACGTGAGCACATCGGAGACGGCGGCCGAATGTTGGCGCACCGTGCCCTGCACATCGGCCAGCATGTGGTTGCCCTCCAGCGCCAGGAACTCGTGCGTGCCCGAAAGCGGGTCGAGTGTGTTGGAAGACAGCACGTCGCCGGACAGGAGGCCGCCCGTCGCCTGGAGATTGACGTTGGCGTCGTTCATCGCCACCGAAGAGGTTCCGTCAAGATTCTCCAGCACCACGTAGGCCTGGGTGGGAACGGCGCCGGGGCCGTCGAGGGGCCGGCTCATGTCGCCGATGACCTGGGTCACGGTTTCCGAGCTTCCAATGTTGATGCTGGAGTCGCTCACCTCAATCGACAACGCGGCAGGCAGGTTGGAGAAGCTGAAGCGTTGGGTAACGAGCCCGTTTGGCGTGTTGCGCTCCACATCAAGCAGGAAGGACGTGCTGTCGCCCGTCGAGGCCTGGATCTCAAAGCCGCCGTCGTCGGTGGGCAGGATGCTGGCCTCGCGAATGCCGGGAAGGCCGAAGGCGAGCATCTCGTCGTTGATCTTGATGCCGGCAACTTCGCCCGTCAGGGCGGCGGCGGCGGTGCGTGCAATGACCGCCTGCGCGTGCCCCGTGTTCACTTCGCTCGTAAACGTGAGGCCGCCCGGGGGCGCCTCCATCAGGAAAGTTCGGCCGATGCCCTCCACCGAGGTCCACATGGCGTGCAGGTAACTACCGGACTGGACATCTCCGGCGATGGCGCGCACGTTGCCGCCGCGCACATCGGCCTGACCCGAGATGCGGGTCTCTGTGATGGTCATGTCAAGGTTCGTGGGCGCATTGGAAACGAGGATGCCACGGTGGTAGTAGTGGTCGATTCCACGGTCCGTGAACTCTTGGCGGGCCAAGGCGAGGCCCGCACCCTGCACGGTCTTCAACTGCATCCGGGCGCCCTTGGTGACGGCATCGATGGAAGCCATCTCCTCGCTGGACGCGGCCAAGGCGAGGTGGCCGGCGGCGTTGTCACGGCGGGCGGTCGCGGTCAGGTCCATGGGGACCAGGGGGCGCAGGCTCAGGTCGGCGGTTCCCTTGGCGGGGTCGACCGCGGCGCTGGCGGCCAGGCGGGTGGGGAGTTCGTCACCGCGCAAGGATAGCGTAGCGACATCGCCAGCCGGGTCCTCGTCGTGCAGAACGCCCGTGATCAGGGTGAAGGCACCCTGGCCACCGACGGTGGCAATTTCCACACTGGGGCCAATGTCGCGCACCAGGAGGTCCACCGTATCGGCGGAACCTGTAACGTCAAGGTCGTGCACCACCAGTTCGTCGCCCTCGGGCATGTAGAAAGCGACGGTCATGTGGTACGGGAAGGGATCAGCCAGCGGCGTGTCCGGGTCGGTCAGGCCGGTTTCGGCGAGGTCCTCCTGGACCCCGACGCCAGCGGCCTCAAGCTGCTCGCGCGTGAGAGGCACGTTGGACATGGCATCCAGCCCGAAAGGATCGACCGGCAGCGCCGGGACATCCGCCGGGTTGACGGTCGGGAAAGCCACGTCGGATCCACCGGAGCCGGCGCGCTGGACGAGCAGGCGCGGCAGGCGCTGGGCCGAGTCGGCGCCGACGGAGCCGATGCCGTTGACAGGCGCAGCTTCCGCCTCCATGTTCATCTGGATAATCAGGTCGGCGACATCGTCACCGTCAAGGTCAACGGTCACCGGCGTGAACCAGGTACCGTTGAACTCGATACCGTTCACCTCGCCCCGGTATTCCATCTGGTCGAGCTCCTGCTGCAACTCCTGAACGAGCAGATCGACCTCCGTGGGCAACGGAACGCTGTTGATGATCGCGATCGGGCCTGCCAGCGGAGCGAGGGTGTCCTCAAACTTCGTGATGGCGAGGTCCAGGTCCGCGACCGGGCCAGCGATGTGGGGGAATTCCGCCAGGGGTCCGCGGATTTCCTCGGGGAAGTAGGCTTCCTGGCTGAGGCGGCCCAGGATCTGGTAGAGCAGATCGTCGGCGAGTCCGGGCAGGCCGCGCAGGAATTCCATCAGGGAAGGCAGGTCGAGACTGAACAGGGGGTCCAACCAGGCCTCAGGGGGCGCGGCGGACATGGGACTCTGGGACAGCTCGGCGGCCAGGTTTCCTGGCTTGGGTTGGAGGGCAGGAACCTGGAGAGGGGTAATGTCGATGTCCTGCGCGATGATTGTGGGGTCAACCAACTCGGGCAGATCGATGGGCTGTTCCGGCGCGGCTCCGAAGGGAGCACCGTGCTGCTCGATGAGCGCAGGCTCAGAGATTTCGAACAACGGGGGGACGGTGGCGTTGGGATCCACGTTGCCCCAGTGGGAGAGCGGCTCCCGGTTGAACTCATGGCGGATCTCGTTGTTCACTTCGGAGTGGGGCGTGTCGCCCTCGGGACCGGTTTCCGGTGCATCAACCGGGTTCATGGTCTCCTCGGCCATGGCTTCGATGCGGTCCTGGAAGGCGTCGCGGTCGAAGATGAGGCCGTGGATGAAGGCCGCGTAGACGCCGTCGACCCGTTCCTGGGTGACCGGGTTTCCATCGCTGTCGACGAGGGGGTTTTCGGGGGTCGAGAACCCTAGTGCCGGTCCGGCTTGAGCGGGATCCAGTTCAAGGGCATAGACGGGGTCGTCCTTCATGGCCTGGATCAAGTCCTCGACCAGCGCCATCTGAAGCTCGGGCGCGTAATCGGGGTATTCGCCGGGCGTGTCCTCGATGGGAACGAGGCCCCGGACGAACACGTCCATATACTGTTCAACGAAGGCCTCCCGCTCCGCCTCCGTCAGGTAGCTGACGTCGAATTCGGGTGGCTCATCCGGGACTGTGTCCAAGGCGAGACCGACCCCGATTACTGGAATGGGCGACACCATTGCAGCAATAATCAGGATCGTAACAATCTGCGTGCGGCGAAGCAAGGCCGACCAACCAAGATGCAAGTAACCCTCTCCTGTCATCGCGGCAGCCGATACGCCTGCGCCTTGGATGGA
>JBFIJP010000176.1:0-8188 GCA_041600695.1 Thermoplasmatota archaeon
CGTGACGATGTCAGGAACTCCCCCCACTCGTGATCCGATGTACGGGAGGCCGCTGGCCATGGCTTCGAACAGCACGGTGGGATTGCCTTCGTCGAGGCTGGGCAGGACGAACAGGTCGGCCGCAGCCATCCACCAACCCACGTCGGCGTGGGGGACGTCGCCGGTGAACTGGACCTCATCTGCGATTTGCAAATCGCGGGCCTGCTTCTCGAGTTGCGCTCGCAAGGGGCCGTCTCCGACAATGACCAACTTGGCGTGGGCGGGGCGCTTGAGAAGACCATACGATTCCAGGAGCAGTAGATGGTTCTTGATGGCCACCAGGTGTCCAACCGTAAGCAGCACGGTGGCATCGGTCGCCAGGCCCAGCCGGGCACGTGCCTCGGCCCGGGTCAGTCGGCTGTCAAACTTGGCGGGGTCGAAGCCGTTGGGCACCGTGACCACGCGGGAACGATCGACGCCGAGTTGTTCAACCAGGATCTTCTCGTTTCGCTGGCTGACGGTAATCACCACGTCAGCGGCGGCCAGCGTCTTGTCGATCAGCCGCCGCCACGTGCGATTCCTGAATGGCAAATCGTACACATCAAAGCCGTGGGCGGTCAAGACGCACGGGACACCAAGGCGCTTTGCCACCTCAGCGGCTGCCGCTCCATGGGGATGCAAGAAGTGCCCATGAACGATCGTCGGCTGGTAGCCAATCCGGCGCATGTCCCGAAGAGCCGCGCGAGCCAGGCGCTTGCCCAAGCGGGGATTGCGGCTGTCGGGGCGAAGGTAAGCCACCGAGAGCGCACGAACCATGACATTGGTCGGCACTTCAGCTTCGTTGATGGCATGGCGCCGCGCATAGCGTTGCCTGCCCCCCATCAAGCGCCCGAGGCCGGGAAGAAGCGGCAAGTTTGTGAACACGTTGGACCGCGCCAAGACACACGCCGATCCAATCAACGGGGCCGACGCTTCAATCTGGTCCTTGATGAAAGCCCTGTAATGGGGCGTCAGGTAGGCGATGTGCAGGGGCCTGGCGGAGGACACGGCTGTAGCAGCCACACGGGGCTTTGGCAAATAGCTGCCTGTAGTGGGCGTGGCCTCGGGCCGCGGGGGCGTGCAGCCACGGGTAGACCTTAGAAGCATCATCCTGTGCAGCGCCAACCGGCACCGTACGTCGGCACAGTAGCAGGAGATTAGCGTGGATCACGGGAAAGGATGGCCCGAATGAGGTTGGGGCGGGCGTGGCAGCGCCTCATGGACCCGTTCACGCAAGCCTTGGCAGGCTCCGTTGTGCTCAAGGTCGGCAGTGCTGTTTTTGCCCTCGTTACCAGCCTCCTCCTGGCCCGGTTGCTGGGATCAGGCGGCTACGGTGCCTACGCCTTCGCCGTCGCCTGGGCGACGCTCATTGGCGTGCCAGCCCTGTTGGGGATGGACCGGCTGGTGGTTCGCAGCGTGGCGGCCTACGCCGCGCGCGATGAGTGGGGGCTGGCCCGCGGCATGGTGCGCCGGGCTAACGAGTGGGTTTTGGTGGCGGCGGTCTTGCTGGCCAGCGGCGGCGCCTTGGTTGGATGGTTCGTGCTGCAAGGCGTGGTGCGAACCACATTCCTTACTGGCATGCTGCTGGTTCCAATCCTGGCCTTGGGGAAGGTACGCATGGCGACCCTGCAGGGTTTGCACCGTGTGGTCATCGGCCAAATGCCAGAGTTGCTGCTGGTTCACCTGGTGCTTCTGGCTCTGCTGGCCGTGGCCCAGTTGGCGGGCGTGCTCTCAGCGCCACTGGCAATGCAGGCGCACGTAGTGGCGGCCTGCGTGGCCCTGGTGGCTGGAATGGTACTCCTAACGCGGTACCGGCCAAGTGTCCTGCGCACCGCCACCCCCGCGTATGAAAATCGGCCCTGGCTGCGCGCGGCCGTGCCGTTGACGCTTCTCTCTGGCATCATGATCATCAACGGACGCACGGACGTGGTGATGGTGGGCTGGCTGGCCGGCATCTCGGAGGCCGGAACGTACGATGTGGCCTCCAAGCTCAGCGACACGGTTGCCTTCTTGCTCACGGCGCTCAACCAGGCCGCGGCGCCAGCCTTCGCCCGCCTGCACGCATTGGGTCAACGCGAGGAGTTACAGAACCTGGTGGTCCGAAAGAGCCGGCTCATCCTGGCGGGCACCCTCCCCTTCGCAGTCGGACTGCTCGTTTTCGCGCAACCGGTGCTCTCCATCTTCGGTCCGGACTACTCGGGGGGCCGGCTGGCCCTCTCCATCCTGGTCGTGGGGCAGATCGTCAACGTGGCAGCCGGCCCGGTGGGGTTGCTGTTGGTCATGAGCGGCCACGAACGCCTGGTGGCCGTGGGCTTCGGAGCCGGAGCCATTGCCAACCTGTTGCTCAACCTCCTGCTCATCCCTATTTGGGGCCTGGCCGGCGCAGCGGTGGCGACCGCTGGAAGCATGGTGATCTGGAACACGATCCTCATCGTTTTCGTGGTGCGCAAACTGGGCATCCGGCCCTGGACGCGAAGCGGTGCAAAGACGTCGGGTCAAACCTGAACAGCCATGCGGGCACAATTCACCCGACCACCACGGCCGCCGGGATACCCGACGGCTAGCGACTTGCACGCTGGCGCTGCCGCCGATCAACGCCCAGGCGCACGGGCCGAGCCGCGTACTGCCAAGCCCGCAAGGGCGCCCGTGATTGGGCCGCGTGGTCAGCCAAGGACGGATTGAGCGCGGCACTCGCCAAGCACCGCAATCTCTGAAATCCATCGTCCAAGCACCTCGCCTGATCCCCGGTGGTGCGGTCGACCCCCGCGTCAAACGGTTGCTCCCTCAGAAATCGGGGTGCAAGCTGGGTGGCCAGCCGGCGTGCTGCGCCATCGGTGGGCGGCGCCTGCCCGCGATACGCTTAACGGGAAGCCTCGGCTGGAGCCCGTATGGAGGGGACCGTTCAGGCTGAGCCATCGGCGCAGGAGCGCCGGGGCAGGGCAGCCGGGGCCCCGAAAGGACCGGCGGCCAGCCCGGCGCAGAAGGCGTACTTCGATGGCCTGCACTCGGAGGCCATGCGCGCGTACGCCATCGCCAAGCAGGCGCGCCGCAAGGGCAAGGATCCCAGTCTGGAGGTGGAAATTCCACCGGCCGAGGATTTGGCGGCTCGCGTGGAGGCTCAGGTGGGGCCGGTGGGTGTGGCGGAACGTATCCGTGAGGCGACCAAGGAGATCGGCAACCGCGAGATTGTTTCGCTGCGCGTAGCCAGCGAAGTTGCTGCCGATCTGCTTGCCCAGGGTCAATCCCGGGAGAAGTGCCTCGATCAGGCGGTGCGCACAGGCTTGTCCATTCTGACGGAGGGTGTCCTGGTGGCGCCGCTGGAGGGCATCGCCGACGTGAAGATCGGTGCGAACCACGACGGCACGGACTACGTGGACCTGTACTTCGCGGGCCCCATCCGCGCCGCTGGTGGCACCGGCCAGGCGATGTCGGTCCTCATAGCGGACGTCGTGCGGCGCGAACTCAAGATCGGTACCTACGTTCCCACCGACGGCGAGGTGGAGCGGTACAAGGAAGAAATTCCCGCCTACAAGCAGCAGGCCAACCTGCAATACACCCCCACGGGGCCGGAGATCGAACTGATCGCGCGCAACTGTCCGGTGTGCATCAACGGCGAGGGGACCGAACAGGAGGAGGTTACCGGCAACCGGGATCTGCCCCGTGTGGAGTCCAACCGGCTGCGCGGCGGCGCCTGTCTGGTCATGGCCGAGGGCCTCGTCCTGAAGGCGCCCAAGCTCATGAAGCACATCGAGAAGCTCGGCCTGGAGGGCTGGGATTTCCTCGGCGAGTTCATGAAGAAGGGCAAATCCGACGACGAGGACGGCGAAAAGGACCCCAATGCCATTCCAGAAATCCCGCCCAATTACAAATTCGTACGGGACATCATTGCGGGGCGGCCGGTCTTTGGTCATCCCAGCCGCAAGGGTGCCTTCCGGCTCCGCTACGGCCGCAGCCGCACGGGAGGCCTCGCTTCGACCAGCGTTCACCCGGCTACCATGGCTTTGGTGGACGATTTCCTGGCGGTTGGCACGCAGATCAAGGTGGAACGGCCCGGCAAAGGTACGCTGGCCACGCCGTGTGACGAGCTGGATCCGCCGACGGTGATGCTGCGCAACGGCAGCGTCATTCCCATCCGATCGATCGCCGAAGTGAAGGAATTGCGCCCAGCCATCCTTGAGATCCTGGATCTGGGGGAAATGCTGGTTCCCTTTGGCGAGTTCGCCGAAAACAACCACCTTCTGCCCCATGCCAGCTACTGCTGGGAGTGGTGGGTGCAGGAGTTCCAGGCCGCCACGGGCACCACGGACGATGTTCACCCCGCCGGCAGCCTGTCCGGACCGGAAATGGTCCGCCTCGCCGAAGAGACGGGCACCCCCCTCCACCCCGACGGAACCCTGCTGTGGCATGACCTGGAGCCGGCGGCGACGCGGACGCTTGGCGAATTGGTGCGCGCCACGGGGCGCTGGGACGCGGGGGCCCTCGTCTTGCCAGCCGGAGAATCCGATGAAGCAGCCGCGGCCGGGTTGACTTTGCTGGCCGACCTGCTGTGCCATTACACGATCCATTTGGAAGAAGAGGCCGGCGATGTAGCACGGGTGGAGCCGCGGCTGAGCTATCCACTGGTGCGCTGCCTGGGCCTGGACGTTGAGGGCGACCCCGCGGGCGACGGCCACATCGTGGACACACCCCGCCGTCGCGTCCTCTACGACCCGTGCCAACCCGACCTGCCCACCCGCTACCCCACCGTGGCCCTCGTTGAACGGCTGTCTGGGCTAACGATCCGCCCCAAGGCGCCGGCGCGCATTGGCGGTCGCATGGGACGCCCGGAGAAGGCGGATGTCCGGAAGATGCAGCCGCCGCCGCACGGCTTGTTCCCCATCGGCGGGGCAGGTGGCAACCAACGGCAGATCCGCGATGCGGCGGCGCAAGGCAGCATTGAGGTGGAGGTTGGCGAGCGGCTTTGTGCCCAGTGCGGCCGCAAGAACTGGAGGACCTTCTGCGAGTGCGGCGGCCACACGGAAGTAGCGCCCAAGGCGCCGCGTGATGGCTTCGAGCGGGAAATGACCACGATCAAGCTGCGCGAGGAACTGGAGCGTGCCCGCGCCGCCCTATCCATGGGCCGACTGCCTGCCCAGGTGAAGGGTGTGGTCGGCGTCATCAACAAGGACAAGGTGCCGGAGCCACTGGAGAAAGCGCTGCTGCGCGCCAAGCACGGCTTGTGGGTGTTCAAGGACGGAACGGTCCGTTACGACATGACGGATGTGCCGGTCACCCACTTCCGCCCTGCGGAGGTCCACGCCCCGGTGGAACGGCTGCGTGAGATTGGCTACACGACGGACATCCATGGGGAACCGCTGGAGCGGGACGACCAGGTTCTCGAACTCCGCGTGCAGGATATCGTGGTCAGCAATGGCTGCATGGACTACTTCATCGCCAGCGCCCGCTACATCGACGAATTGCTCGTTCACTTCTACGGCCTCAAGCCATTCTACAACGTCGAATCGCGCGACGACCTGCTGGGCGCCCTTACCATCGGCCTGGCACCCCACACCAGCGGCGGAGCCCTGTGCCGCATTGTCGGCTGGACCAAGGCACAGGTGCACTACGGACACCCATATTTCCACGCGGCAAAACGGCGCAACTGCCTGCCACCCAACGCAGAAATCTGGACCTTGAACAGTCCGGCCCCCGTCCGTCGCGATCTGGCAAGCATCTGGAACACTGCGCCCCATGCGGCCATGGCGGTGGATGCAACCGGAACGGAGGCCAAGACGCTTGCAGGAATCAGGGTGCTGGCCACGGGTCCCGATGGAAGCATCAGGCCGCGCAAAGCCCTGCGCGTCTACCGGGTGCCAGCGCCGGCGCACCTCTTGACCGTGAAGACCCGCTCGGGGCGCCACCTGCGCCTCTCCCCCCACCACCCCGTTGTCACCGGGCACGGACTGAGCAAGCGCGCGGCCTTGTCGCTCCAAGCAGGGGATCACCTAGCCTTCGCGACCCGCATCCCGGTGGCCGATACCAGCCTCCCGGATTTCGACCTGTGGCGGCAACTCGAACTCCACCCGGTGGCAGATGTCATGGTACGCGGTGCCGGTGGGTGGATCGGGGAGTGCATCGCGGGGGCAGGAGGCCTTTCAGCCGCCGCCGCGCGCCTCGGTGTGGCGCCCAAACTGTTGGACCAGTACCGCCGACGAGATTCGGTGCCAGAGCCAGTCGCCCGTCAAGCGGAGCAAATGTGGAGCCCGCTCCCGGCGGACGTGCGGCTTGCGGCCCAGCGCGACACCGTCGAATTGCCCCGGACCATTCGTGCCACGCCTGATCTGGCGCGCCTTGCCGGCCACTATCTGGCCCAGGGCCACCTTCGACGCGGGGCCGTTCATCAGGTGGACTTCGCAGCCTCCGAAGCGGACCAACGGGCAGACATGCTGGCCTGCATCCAGGAGGCGCTGGGCCTGGAGGTGTCCGCCGCCCCGACCCGAGTCACCGTGAGCGGTCGCCTGGTGGCGTGGCTGTTCGCCGAGGTCATGAAGCTCGGCGCGGGAGCCCACGACAAGTCCGTTCCCACCTGGGCCGCGGGAGCACCGCCGGACTTCCGGCGGCAGTTGCTTCGCGCGCTCTTTAGCGGTGACGGGCGCGTCGAGACAGGTAGGCTGCATGTTTCTTATCACACGGTCAGCCGCAGCCTGTTGCGCGACATCCAGGCCCAGTTGGCTTCCTTTGGCATCGCCGCCAGGATCCGCCAATCCATGCGTCCAGCCGGCGGCGCAGTCGGCCAACACGCCGAACGCACAGGTCGTCCGGCGCCGGTCCGGGAAGCCTGGAGCCTGCACATCCGATCCACCGACGCGGCCTGTTTCGCCACCGAAGTGGGCTTCAGCCTGGCGCGAAAGCAGGACGCCTTGGAGCGGGCACTCCCGCTCCTTCGGGGCAGCCGTCTCAAGCGCCTAGGCGACGTTGCCCTCGACGAGGTCCTAGAAGTGCGTCACGAAGCGTGCACTGAAGCCTGGCTCTACGACCTGGAAGTGGAGGAGGACCACACGTTCCTGGCCGAGGATCTGATGGTGTGCTCCAACTGCGACGGCGACGAGGACGCCGTCATGCTCCTGATGGATGGCCTCCTGAACTTCAGTCGCCATTTCGTTCCCGACCGCCGCGGCGGCCTCATGGATCTGCCCCTGGTGCTGACCACCCGCCTGGACCCCAACGAGGTGGACAAGGAGGCCCACAACGTCGACACGCTGTGGCGCTATCCCCTGGCGTTCTTCGAGGCCACAACCCGCCACGCCCACCCCAAGGATGTGGACAAAATCATGGGCATGGTCGCCGACCGCGTCGGCAAACCGGAACAGTACGAGGGCTTCGGGTACACCCACGACACCCGGGACATCGCCGAAGGCCCCGCCGCCTCGGCGTACAAGACCCTCGGCTCCATGATGGACAAGATGACGGCCCAGATGGAATTGGGCCGCAAGCTGCGCGCCGTCGACGAGGCCGATGTCGGCGCCAAAGTGATCGGAACCCACTTTCTGCCCGACCTGATGGGCAACCTGAAGGCGTTCAGCAAGCAGAAGGTGCGCTGCCCGCAGTGCAACGCCAAGTACCGCCGCATGCCCCTCAAGGGCGTCTGCCTGGCCTGCGGAAACCCCAAACTCACCCTCACCGTGCACGAGGGATCCGTGAAGAAATACCTCAACATCTCAAAGGAAGTCGCGGAAAAATACAACCTCGACCCGTACACCAAGCAGCGCATCGTGCTCCTGGAGCAATCCGTCGATTCACTCTTCAATAACGACAAGGTTCGCAAAGCGAAGTTGTCGGATTTCTTCTAGTGGCATGCGCGGCCTGAGCCGCGCCGGGGGGTCGAGGAGGGGCAAAGCCCCCTCGGTGGGTCCACTCTTCAATAACGACAAGGTTCGCAAAGCGAAGTTGTCGGATTTCTTCTAGTGGCATGCGCGGCCTGAACCGCGCCGGGGGGTCGAGGGGGGCAAAGCCCCCTCGGTGGGTCCACCCTTCAATAACGACAAGATTCGCAAAGCGAAGTTGTCCGACTTCTCCTGATCTTGTTCCGGAAAACGCGGCCTGAGGCCCTCACAGCCGGCGTGGGTCCCGCCGTTTTGCCGGGCGCGAACTGCGCCCGCGTCCAGGGCTAGCCAGGACCCGTCATGGCCTC
>JBFIJP010000177.1:0-8156 GCA_041600695.1 Thermoplasmatota archaeon
TACGCGGCAGCCTCGACTCACCCCGCGCCGTCCGTGGCGGCCATTCGCGGCTTTGGGTTACCGAGCGTGACCCACGACGACCGGGGCGCCCGGCGACCGCCGCGCCCGGCGACCAGCGCGCCCCGCCGCCCTCGGACGCCTTTTCAAGCCGGCCCCTGTGGCCGGCCGCAATGACGGGCGCAGTGCCGGCCGGCGGACGCATGCAGCACCGGGGGTCCCCGGAATGAAGGACGTCTGGGTCGAGAAGTACCGCCCCCGCACCCTGGCGGATGTGGTAGGCCAGGAGGAGGCCGTTGAGCGGTTGCAGGCATACGTCAAGAGCCGCAACGTCCCGCACCTGATGTTCGCGGGTCCTCCGGGCACGGGCAAGACCACCAGCGCCATCGCGCTCGCGCGGGACCTGTACGGCGACGACTGGCAGGGTCGGTTCCTTGAACTCAACGCCTCCGACGAACGAGGCATCGGCGTCGTCCGCGGCAAGATCAAGGAGTTTGCCCGCGTGGGAACGGCAGAGCACAGCGGCTTCAAGATCGTCTTCCTCGACGAGGCCGACGCCCTGACCCACGACGCCCAGTCGGCCCTGCGGCGGACCATGGAGCGCTACACGGCGACGACCCGATTCATCCTGAGCTGCAACTACAGCAGCAAGATCATCGACCCCATCCAGAGCCGCTGCGCCGTCTTCCGCTTCCGGCCCCTAACCACCGATCAGGTCAAGAAGTACATCCGCAAGATCGCCAAGGCGGAATCGGTGGAAGTCACCCAAGACGGCTTGGACGCCCTGGTCTTCATCGCCCGCGGCGATTTGCGCAAGGTGGTCAACACCCTCCAGGTGGCAGCCGCCCTGGGCGACAAGGTGGACGCCGACACGATCTACAAGACCACCAGCACGGCCCGGCCGGACGAAGTGAAGAAGCTCCTGGAGACCGCCCTTGAGGGGGAGTTCATGGCGGCGCGCAACGTCCTCGACGACCTTCTCATGGAGTACGGCCTGAGCGGGGAGGACATCATCCGGCAGATTCACCGCAGCGTCTTCGACCTCACGGTCCCCGACGCCGTGAAGGTGAAGCTCATTGACCGCGTAGGCGAGATCGAATTCCGGCTCGTGGAGGGGTCCAACGAGCGCATCCAGATCGAGGCGCTACTGGCGCACTTCGTGTTGGCGGGTCAGGAGCTCTAGCGGCGGGCGCCGGCGCCGCCGGCGATTTGGGTACGCGGGCTGTTTGGGCACGCGGGCTGTTTGGGCGCGCAGACCATTTGCGCTGCCGGCTGCAAGCCCCTGGCCGGCTGGCGGCTGGCCCTTTGGGGCGGTGTCCACCGGCCCAAGGGTCCGGGCGGGCAGAGAAGTCGCTGTTCGACTGGATTTAATACACCCGTAGCGATGATGGCGCCAGATGGCCCGGAACGCGCTTCTGGTGGCCCTAGTCATTCTCGCCGCAGGATGCATCGGCGGGCCCGCCGAGCCAGACGGGACAGTTGGCACGGCCGAAGCCCCGCACCACCGCCCATCGCCCTCTACCTGGGCCCTGGCATGTCCCGGCAAGCCACAAGCGTGTCCGTTGACCTTTAGTTACGACGGCGCCCGCTACCAAGCCCCGCGCATGGACATGAACCCGCTCGACCCGATGCATTTGGTCATCGCGGCCGAGGCGGTTGTCGATGTCCCTCGGCCAGATGCAAACGGAGCGTGGACCACGACGAGCCAGGTGCATCTGTACGAAACGCTCGACGGCGGCGTGAACTGGAACCTAACCCTTTTGGACAACCCAGACGGCCCGGTGGGGGAACTGATCCCTTACGCGCTCAACAAGACCCTCGAACCGCAGGTTCGGTTCACGGCGGATGGCATCCTGGTGGTGGCTGTCGAGGCGCGCTCGGATCCCAATTGGATTGGGCCCTGGTGGTTCATGGCTCGCAGTGGGGGGACTTGGACATCCTGGTCGTCGGGCGAGACGCCAGGTTTCGGCGAGGGAGAACTCGTCCGGTGGGGGGACCGCCTGGCCCTCACGTTTGCCCGGGATGACGAGGGAGCCGTCCTCCTGGGTCACCCCGAGGGGAATTGGACATGGTCGCGGATTCCAGACGGCGTGGCGTGTCATGGGTTTCGCGCGATGGCACACGGCGAAGACTTGCTTGGCATCTGTGGCCAAGTGAGGCGCCAAAACATGGGCCTGGGACTCAGTACGAGCACGATCTATGGGGCGACGATTTGGCGTGCTACCACGCCTCATTTCGCCTTGGCGTCGGCGACCGATGACCTACCCTGCGGCGTCCGCCGCGCAGCCGGGTTTGGCGAGGACCGCGTCCTGGTGGTGGGACACTATTGCGGCAGCGCCGTGAGGGGGGAGACGATTGAAGACGCGCAGATGGTGGCGGCGAATCTTGTGAACCAAACGTGGAGTACGCCTCGATCGCTGCGCGAGGCCATCACATTGGATGACCTCTGGGCGAGCGTCAGGGTGCAGGAAGTCGGTTCGGATACGTGGGGGAACGCGCATATCTTTCTGTCCGGTCCCGTGAGCGACGGGTCCGGCGCGGATTTGGGGCCGCACGAGTTGCTGCATGTTGTCGTTGATACCCAGATGCAGGTGTTGCATGCGGGGCTCATCGACACGGCGGCCACCGGGGGACCGCTTCACGGCGTGTCCCTGGCCGTGGGCGAACCGTCCTGGGTGGCTTGGCGTGCCTCAGATGGCCTCAGGGTAGCCAGCTTGGTGGCCGGGTAGCGCGCCCCCGCGACCAACGGCTCCCGCCATGAGGCCAGGCCCGCAGACCTACCAGGGCCATTGCGACATCGTGCGGCCTGAGGGGGCCACGCTGGGTTGTATCGCCGGCGCTTATGGAGCGAACCCTGGCTGCCTCGCGGCTGCAATCCATCCATTGCCCCCGACCCGGCAAAGGCAAGCCAAGGCCGACCGGGTCCCGGGTCCCGGGTCCCGGGTCCTGGCCGCGGCCGGCCCGCGCCGATGCACGAGCGTTGGCCGCCCCCCAGCCCGGTTTGGCCCCCGCCACGCTGAGAGCATGCTGCCATCGGTAGAAAGGGCCCCTGGGGTGGCGTCGGCGGTGCCGCCTACCCGCCCAGATCAACTTTCATGAACTCGCGCAGGACCGCCGTCGCATAGGCGCCCTTGCCAAGTTGGAAGGCGAACACGGGATCGCCCTCAATCCACGTGATGGCCAGGTCCTGGACGGGTTGCAGCAGGCCCCGGCGGCGGCCCTGGCTGGCCACCTCGGGCAGTTGGCTGACGCGGTAGTCGCGGGGCTCGATTCCGTCCTCTGCCAGTACGCGCGCCTCCAGTTCTCCCGGGGCGCCCTCGGCCAGGGGAATATCGGTTCCCAGCAGCGGGGCGGTCAAAACGGCGCGGCCGAGGTCCAATTCGCGCTGCACGCGCTCAAGGTTGGCCGCAGTGACCAGATGGGTCCGCGTGCCGTCGTCGCTGCTTCCCATCACCCGATCGCCGACGTGCGCCGTGGACAGGCCAAGGCCGTTTTCGAGGCGCGCCGTGACGATGCGGTTGAAGAGGTAGGACTGATGGGCGTGGACGAAGAGTTGCAGCAGGTTCCACGGCAGCGCCTTGACGGCGTTGCGCCAATCGCCGGGTCGCCTGATCAGCCGGCCAAGAATGGCGCGCTCCGGGTCGAGCTGGGCCGGATACGCCTCCAGCGCCGCCTCGGGGTCGCGGGTGGTCTCGTAGATGGTGCGGGCCCGGTGGGTGTCTTCGCGTTCACCGTCCATGGGGTTGCCCACGTACAGCCGGACCGCCTCCTCCAGGTCGCCAGAGACGAGGGCGCGCCCGACGAGGTGGGTGACAGGACGAACCGAGCCGCCGAAACGCTGCGGGCCGAAGTAGTTGGGAACGCCGCCCGCCTGACGGATGGCTTCCGCCGCCTGCGGCACGGCTTCCTGGGCGCCGGCCGACTCGCGCACCCGGATCACGAACCGGTTGCCTTCGTGGGCGCCGGGAAAGTGGGCTCTCTTGGCGGCGTAAGCCTCCAGCACCACAACATCCTCCAGGCCCTCCAGGGCTACGACGCGCTCCACGGGGCACTTGAACGTGAACCACTGCTCCGTGACGGCGCGCTTGTCCTTCATGCCGGCAAAGCCAACGGCCTTGCGAGGCACGCGGAGGCGGCTGGCGGCCTGACCGGCGAACCGGTTGGTCTCCCAGTTCTTGAGTTCAACGCGGAGGGCGGCAAATCGTCCCTGGTCGTCCCGCTGCGGCCCGGCCCCGATCTCGATGACTCGGAAGTCCTCGGCTTCAACGCGCAGCCTGCCACCGATGCCCGGCGTGGTCGTGAGGTAAGCGCCGAGGCCCAGGACCGCCTCGCCTGGGGGAGGCGCCGGGGAGGTGGCCGGCACGGTTACCGCTTCTTGAGTTGGGCCAGGAAAGCGTCTTCGAAGGCGTCGTAGTCGGCGATGAGTCGCCTGACCGTCCGGGCTAGAACGACGCTCGGGTCGGCGCCCGTGGTGCGCAGGAAAATCTTGGGAATGGCCAGCGACGGGTGCTCGATGATGTATTCGGCGAACTCCACATCGGGGTCATCGAGCAGAGCCTGCTTGACCGGGTTGAGGAGGGTCTCGTTCTCGCCGAGGACCTCGAATTCGAGCTCGGTCTTGGTCCGGTTCAGGAGGCGAAGCTCCATGGTCATGAGGCGCGCCGACTTGGACGTGCTACATAACCATTTAGATGGCGCCCCTAGACCTGGCCGGAGCCGTAATCGTTGGCGACCTTGCCGAGAACGACGCGGTCGCACGCCGTGCACTTCAGCTTGCCAGGGCCAACCTTGGCCAGGACAAGTCCGTCGTTGGGGCACGTGGACCGCAGGATGCCGTATTCGGGGCGGTCGGTGACCAGTTGGGGGCCGCCACGGATCTTCAGCACTTTGGCGCGAATGATGTCGCCGGCGCGCAGCTCGTCGGCCACATCCCGGATGTAGCGCTTGTCGATGCCGGAGACGTGCAGGGTGCCCTCCACGGCCTGCAGGAGGCTGCGACCGCTCTTGCCGCGCACGTCAATGATGGCAACGCCCGCCATCTGGGGGCGGATGACGCTGACCTCGCCGAGGACGATGTCTCCGGCCTCGATGGCCGCAATGCCGCGGCCGATGGGCTTGATGCCGATGGCAAAGTCCTTGGTGTCGATGACCTCGCTGCCGTACATTGCGGCCCGGATGTCGGTGCCATCGTCGTAGGTTCCTGGGCCAGGAAGCATCTCCTCGCTGGCGGCCAGTACGTCGCCTGGCTCCCTCATTTTGTCGTCACTCACAGGAGTCGCGACTCCGGCCACTTATAAAAAGCGCGGGGTCAGCAAGGTGCCCAAACCGGCCGCGGCGGGCGGGTCCCTTCAAGTACCCAAGTGCAAAGGGTCAAGTGAACTTTATCAAAAAAACCTTTATAGTTTTTATGTCAGAACGTATGTGCTGGGAAGGAAGCCATGCCACGCAACGCAACTGAACTCGACCCCACCAACCTACGTGACGCGCTTCAAGTGCTGGGCGCCACGCGGGTCGAAGCCACCCTACTGGCCGTGCTGCAACAGCACGGCGCACTGGGTACCAAAGACATCGTCGACCAAACCGGACTTCGCCAACCAGAGGTCTCTGTCGGCATGCGCACCTTCAGGGAGCGCGGCTGGATTGAGGCTGAAACGATGGCCCGGTCCGGCAAGGGGCGCCCCATGCACCGCTACCACCTGACGGCCAAGGGCTCGGAAATCCGCAGCTTCTTCGAGGCCCAGGGTAAGGAGGTCATGGAGCGCCACAAGAAAGCGATCGCTACGATTCGGTCCGGCTTCTAGGACGCCCCCAACCAGCGTCCCGGAAGCAGCGGCCTAGCGTAAGCTGGGCTCAGCCGGCGCGGATTCGTTCGACGCCGGCTGCCCCGGCGAGGACGACCTCGTCGCACAGGCCAACAAACAGGCCGCAGGAAACGACGCCTGGGTAGCGGTCAAGCTGCTGCTCAAGCGCCACCGGATCAGGAATCGATGCGAAGCGCGCGTCCAGAATCGGGTGGCCGTTGTCCGTGAGGAAAACAGCCCCACCGGATCTGCGCAAGGTCACCTCTGCCCCCTCACTCTCCAACATGTTTCGAATGGGCGTCTTGCCCAGGTCGATCACCTCGACCGGCAGGGCAAATGTGGATCCAAGGGTTGCCACGCGCTTCGTTTCGTCGGCCACCACGATCATCCGCTTGCTTGCGTGGGCAACGATTTTTTCCCGTGTGAGGGCGCCGCCGCCACCCTTGATCAGGTTGAGTTGTGGGTCGAACTCGTCGGCGCCGTCGATGGTGATGTCCACGCGGGGCTGGTCGTCCAGGGTGGTGAGCGGGATGCCTCCCTCGCGCGCCAGCCGCTCGGAGGCGAGGCTGGTGGGGATGCCCGTGATGTCAAGGCCGTCGACGCGGACGCGGCGCGCCAGTTCGACGATGGTGTGGTGGACCGTTGAGCCCGTGCCGAGTCCGACCACCATGCCGTCTCGTACGTCCCGGGCCGCTTCAACTCCCGCCAGGCGTTTGAGTTCCGCTTGATCCACGCGCCGCCGACCGCATACTCCTTCTTCAACGTGCCCCGCGCGTGCGGCAAGTATGTCAATGTTTGGCAAGGGTGTGTGAAATTACCCTTCTGTTGCGGGCCATCCCGCCGGGTTCACCGGACAGAGGGGGCCGAAGGGTTGATCGGGCTGCGGCCATGCGCGCCCCATGACCTTGTCCACGCCGACTCCATGGCTGGTTGGAACGATCCTCCTGCTCGTCACTCTTGCCGGCTGCCTCGGCGATGACACGCCCGCCCCCGGCCCTGGAGACGAACTGGTGGCGCCGTACGCTCTGGACTGCTCCATTGGTGGGCTGATCGAGCCCTGCCTCGTCATCGCGAGCCCGAACGACTCACCGTCCAAGACGGAGATCGACCTGGTCATCAATCCGCTGGACCCCATGAACGTGGTCGTCGCCAGCAAGGACCTCGACCCCCTGGCCTCCAACGACTGCGTGTGGGCGGTTGCGCAGGTCACCCACGACGGCGGCCACACCTGGAACACCACCTACATCGGCGGCAAGGTGGACGAGCGCCAGCCAGGCGACCTGCTGTACGGCTGGGACTGCATCACCGATCCCATCATGACCTTCAACAAGGACGGGACCCTGTTCTACAACCTGCAAGTGTACGGCATCAACCCCACCGAACAGGTAAGCCTTGAGGACCCGATCCTAGGCCTGGGCGGTGGCGGCCTCATGGCCCTGGCCATCAGCCGCGATGGCGGCGACACCTTCCCCGAGATCATCCCCGAATTCGTTGGCGACGATCTGGCCGTGTTCCCCGACTACATGCACATGGGCACCAACCCCGTCACGGGCACTGTCTTCACCATCTGGAACACCCTCGTCGGCCTGGTCACATCCAATCCCACCCTCGTCGCGTACCGCCAGGACGGCTTCACCGAACCCCATTTCTTCATTACCCCGGACAGCCCCACCGGCACCGGCGAATCCGGAGTCGTCGGCGCCAACGACGGCACCATCTACGCCTGGCTTGGCGGCTTCAACAGCCCGGACGTCGCCTACTACAGCATCAGCACCGACGACGGCACCACCTGGACCATTCCCGCTAGGGCGTTTGATTTCGTGCCCATGCAGACCCTGCCGGGCGTGCAATTCCGACACGGCACCGTCGTCGAACTCGCCGTGGACAACAGCGGCGGCGACAACGATGGCTGCCTCTATGCGACCTGGAATGGCAACGAGCAGGGCGCCACGCCGGCGGTTGATGGGTCGGACATCTACGTGCGGCGCTCCTGCGACAAGGCCACTGCCTGGGACGAGGTCGTCCTCGTCAACCATGACACCCGCGGGGGTGGCCAAATCATGCCACGTGTTGAGGTCGACGGCCGCGGCGGCATCCACATCGTCTACCTCACCCAGCACCACAGCGGAAGCCACCTACTGGACGCGGTGTGGGCCCACTCCACCGACGGCGGCACCACCTGGACCACCCAGCGCCTCACGGCCGCCAGCTACGACGGTGACCTCGGCATCCACCAGAACGGCTCGCCCTTCCTCGGCGACTACATCGGCATCGACGCCGTCGGCGACCATGTCTGGATGGGTTTCCCCACCACGATCACTGGCCGCGCGGAGATTGCCATGGCGCATGTTCTGGCCA
>JBFIJP010000178.1:0-8151 GCA_041600695.1 Thermoplasmatota archaeon
GTAGGGCCTGATCTCGTGTCTCAGAGATCATCTCTGGGCGATGTCTCCCAACACCCATACCCGTCGAAGGCTAGGGAGGACGTTACCCTCCCTACAACCTGATAGGCCGCAGAGCCATCCTATGCCGTCGGAACTTTGATCCAGAAACCGTTCCAGGAATTCTGGACTATGGGGTATTATTCTCAGTTTCCCGAGGTTATCCCCCAGCATAGGGCAGGTTCTCCACGTGTTACTGAGCAGTCTGCCGAGGGCCGAACCCTCTCGACTCGCATGGCTTAAGCGGAACCCAATAGCGGTGGCCTCTGGCAGGATCAACCAGATTTGATCCTCCAGACGCTTGTCTTGGAGGATATACACACGATTGTGCATAGCCCCCTTGGAATCGGCGGACCGACCGAGTATCACCGAGATACTTGGTCGTTCACCAATATATTGGTCTTGCTGTGTCGTGTCTCAGGTACGTGAGGTCACGTCGCGGCAGTATGCCACGTCGGGTTTCACGCCCATCATGATTGTCGCGCGGGTTGGATGGGCCAGCTCATTGTCGGCTGGATGCCGTCTCGGAGCCCAACGGACTCGCGCGTTTGCTTGTGCCGGTGTGATCCATGATCACACCAGTCGGGATGCGTGCCGAAGCACGACCCCTATATGAGTGTTTCCCGCCAGGTTGACTCGCGAGGAGTCACCTGGAGGCAGGAATCGGATTTGGCCCGTCTCGTGCCCCGGATCAGTGCCGGGCGAGTTGGGCGGATGGCGGCCGAGATAGCCGCCCTATATGAGCGTTTCCCACCCGGAGATCCTGCGAGGGATGCGTTCGGGTGGGAAGCGTTGGTCCCGCACCGTTGCCCCGGACTCGTGCCGGGCGGTTTGGGCGGATGGCGGCCCAGATGGCCGCCCTATATGAGCGTTTCCCGCCCGGAGATCCTGCGAGGGATGCGTTCGGATGGGAAGCGTTGGTCCCGCACCGTTGCCCCGGACTCGTGCCGGGCGGTTTGGGCGGATGGCGGCCCAGATGGGCTGCCTATATGAAGGTTCCTGGGAGCTCCAGCCAGAATGGCTAGGTGGCCCCGGGATCGGAGATCGTCACGCCCAGAGCCGGTTTGAGGCCGGTGCAGGCGGACAAATCGGGCGACAAGCGCCCCCTATATGAGCCTTGTCCGGCGCACGAAGCAGGTGTTCGTGGTCGGACGTGCGCCGCTTGAACCGAGTTCTGAGCCCGGGAGCGGTGCGGTGTGCACCCGTGTGGGGCACAATGCTGGCCACACGGGTCGGGTATATGAGGCTTGTTCCAGGCAGAAGACGAAGTGTCGCCGCCCAGACCTCATTACAACCGCGACCCGGGTTCTGAGCCCGGACGGTTGCCCAATGTACCCAGGCTGTTCCCGGGTACAATTTTGCCCACCAAAGTGGGGTAGATAAGTCCTTCCGATCATGCGAAGGACTCGCACGACCCAGACTTTCCTATGCAGAGGACCGCTTGTGGCGGCGCGTACCTGCACCCCCCTGGGGGGAAGCCGCGCTACCCAGGTCCCCTATATAACCGTTGAGCGCGGCGATCAGGCGACCCCACAACGCCGGCGCAGGGAGGCAAGTTCGGCAGGGATGTCCTCAACGGTGCGGCTGTGGCAAGCCACCGCCAGGCGACGGCGGCACTCGGTGTCCAACGGCACGCGCCCGGCCAAGCCCTGGTGCAACCGCTGGAAAAGTCGGCCACCGGTGCGATCCCAGTCGGTGAGCAGGATGATGGTCCAGTGATTGGCCTCCCCCATGGCCGCGACGCGGTCGATGAAGACTTCGAGCGGCTCGCCCCGGTGGAGGAGCAGGTGGGTTCCGCCCACGCCGAGTGTCGCCAGCGCCACGGCATCCCGTCGTCCCTCCACCACGACGGCCTGGCCTGCAGCTGCCTCCCGGAGACGCAGGAGTCCGAGTTCGAGGTCTTCCAGGCGCTGGATATCGGAGGCGCTGGGACCCCGGCTGGTCACGGCAGACCCTCCCGCATCAAGGGCCGGATCAGTTCCTTCGCGCGCGCGCGTACCATACTAAAGACGACGATCGCCTTGCGGCTGTCGGTAGACCCGGAGACGATCCGCACGTCCGCGGGAGTGACCCCGAGCACTCCGGCGACCAGGCTGAGAACCGCGCGGTTGGCCCGGCCATCCTGTGCCGGCGCCCGCACGCGGACGCCAATGCGGCCCCGCCAGGGGTTGAACCCGTCCGGAAAGCGCTCATCCCGCGCCCCGGCGGTGACCTCGATCAGGATGCGCACGCCCTCCGGAGTATCCTCGAGCGCGGCGTCCCATCCCACGACCCCCTAGCCCCCGGCGGCCTCAAAACGGTTATAGCTTGGAGCGTCCCACCACAATTGCCCGGGAAGAAGGCGCTGCCGAGGCCGCTCAGCGGACTGTGAAGTGGCGCGCAAGCCCCGTGCAACAGGCCCGCCCCAAAACGCCGCGCTGAATCGTGATGTGCGGTACCAGGGTTGGCCAATAGACCGGACCTGAGTCCGGAACCCCTGGCCGTGCCCCACTGGGGCGGGTCCCCTGCCAAGCTTTCAGACGTGACGTCACGCGATGCGGTTGGGACAACCTCGGTCCAGGACAAGGCTGCGAATAAGCGGAAACGCCCCAACCGCCGAGTCCCGTCTGCTGCCTCGTCCCCGCAAGGGATCGGGTACGGGCGGCGGAAGGTGCCATGACCGGGTCAGAACCCCGACTGGACCGTCATCGGTCTTCGGATGAATGGGTTTGTTACGGAGTGGGACAGCAGCCAATTTCCATGAGTCCACGGGCTGCTCCTGTTTGGTCGGCTTCGACGCGCAGCGTCGAACGCCGCCCGGATGGTCGAGCTTTCCGAAGCTCGTGGGACAGCAGCCACCAACGCACCGTGCACGGCTGCTCCTGTTTGGGTTTGGATGATCGAGCCTTGGAGGGGCCCTACCAAGTGGGTCGTTCCCGCACGGCCGCGGCCCGGCGCCGCTCAATGGCCAACCGCACGGTGCGAACCAGTTGATCCACGGTGACCTGGCCCTTCACGAGATAGTCTTGGGCGCCCTCCCGGATGGCCTTGATGCTGGCCTCCTCGTCGGCATCGCCCGACAAGACCACGATCGGCGTTGACGAGTCGAAGAGGTGCATGGTGGACACGCTCTCGTCCTTGCTGCTGTCCGGCAGCGAGAGGTCCAAGAGGACCACATCGAAATCGCCATCCAGCAGGCGCCGGACGCCTTCGTCGAGGGACTTGACCCATTCCAGTTCAAGCCGGGCGGCGGGGTCGTCCTTCAGCAGCTCCTCAAGGAGCCGGGCGTCGGCCTCGTTGTCCTCGATCAACAGGGCCTTCAGTTTGGTTTCGCCCGCGCTCATGACAAAGTCACTCCATCCGGCGTAGACCGCCACGGAACTTAATCCTGCACTTGAGGTCACGGTCGATCGGGCAGCGTGAAATGGAAAGCGCTTCCCTGGCCCACGGATGAGTCCACCCAAATGGAACCGCCGTGTCGAGCCACGATCTTCTGGCACAGGGCCAGCCCGATTCCGGTGCCCTCGTACTTGTCCCGGGCGTGCAGGCGCTGGAAGATCAGGAAGATGCGCTGGAGGTGGCGTTCCTCGATGCCAATTCCGTTGTCCTGGACCGTGATGCGCCACGCCGGCCCGTCGCGGGTGGCACTGACGTGGACGCGGGGCGGCTCGTCGCGACGGAACTTGATGCCGTTGCCCACTAGGTTCTGCAAGACATGGGCCAGCAGGCCACGGTCGCCCCGGACGGTGGGAAGGGCCTCGTAGGTGACTTTCGCGTCCTGCTGGGTGATGCGAGACTCCAGCATCAGGACCGTTTCGGCCATGACGGCGTTGAGGTCGACCTCGATGCGCTCCGGAGGGCGGGATGCCACGCGGGAGTAGCTCAACAGGTCGTGGATCATGGCCTGCATTCGCTCGGCACCCTCCACGGCGTAGCCGATGAACGTGTCCGCGTCTTCGTCCAGTCGGCCACCGTATCGTTTCTGCAGGAGGCGCGTGTAGCTGGCGACCATGCGCAGGGGCTCCTGGAGGTCGTGGCTCGCCACGTAGGCGAACTGCTCCAATTCCTCGTTGCTGCGCTCCAGTTCGCGCTGAACGCGCTCGCGCTCTTGGATCTCGTAGCCCAGGGTGCGCGTTTCTTGTCGTTTGGCGAGGAAACTCACGGAGATGAAGCTCACCGTCAGCGTCATGAACATCAGGTACGCCATGCCTTGCTCTCGCTCCATGGGCCACACCCCCATGAGCGTCGGCAGACGAAGGTACAGGATGCTCGCCAGCACGACGAAATAGCCCAGCCAAACGAGGTACGTGGCCAGCCGGAGGCGCCGGCCGGCGGGCTTGAAGGACCCCTTGGCCTGCCTGTCGTAGACGTTGACATTGCGAACGGCAAGGAGGCCCGACGCGGCCGGCAGCGCGATGAACACCAGCATGACGCCCAGCATGGTACGCGATTGGCTCAGAGGCTTGCTGGATATGAGATGCACCTCGAACAGGCCTTGGCCCTGGTCAGTCGTGGCATTGAGGACAAGCACCCTCCATCCATCCACCGTGGCCGCCAGCGAGTTCGATTCATCAAAGGTATTCGGCCGTAGTGGGTCTGACACCCAGCGCTCCGGAACCTTGAGGACGATGATCGGCTGCAATTCCAATTCCGACAGATCCGGTACGGCCAGGCGGATGACCACACTGTGCTGCACGGCGTCGCGGTGGATGCCCTCCCGGCGCTGCGAGGCTTCGATGTCCTCAAAGGGCACGCCCTGGAATTCGACCAGCACGCGGGACAGTTGGGCCCCAAATTCGGCAGCACCCGGCACGCCGGCGGCGGCATCGAC
Organism: Thermoplasmatota archaeon; assembly: GCA_041600695.1. Taxonomy (GTDB): domain Archaea; phylum Thermoplasmatota; class E2; order JACPAO01; family JAHFTW01; genus JBFJVP01. Next base: position 4,847 of record JBFIJP010000178.1, read on the forward strand.
CGGGCCGCCTGCGGGAAGGCCCTGATCTGCGAACAGCCAACTGAAGGCGGCCTGGCCGTCGGCGGTGCAGCCCGACAGGTCAAACCCAAAGCTGAAATTCACCGGGTCGGGGCTTGCATCGGCCAGGGGGTCAAAGTAGTCCTGCGCCTCCCAACCGGACGCCTGGCGCATGCGCAACTGTTGGACAAACGCAGAGCGGATCTGTAGGGATGTCGTCGACGGGGAGACCTCCCGCGTGGCCGCAAAATGGGCCGCCACGCGACACGCCGCAATGGGCTGCCTCGCCTCAAGGACGACCTCGCCGCACCCCATGTCGGTTTCTCGTTCGTGGAACGTGATGCGGTCGGATTCGATGGCCACCGTGGCTTCCGATGCGCTTGCGGCCCGGAAGGTGGCTTCGCAGGCGTCACTCTCGGCCGCATTGTGATAGGTGAAGGCCTCGGCTGGCGGGCGCCACTGGTAGTGAAGGAAGGCCTGGCCGCCGATGCCCGGGATGTCCTGGCCATGCTCCAAAGGCTGCGCGGCGGCGGGACTGGAGGCCACCAGCACCGCCAACCCGGCAAGGGCGACCATCGCAGCGACGGCGGCGACGGCGGCGACGGCAACACCCCCAATGCCTCGGGCCGGCACGCGGCCGTGGTCATCCCGCTGCACCAGCCTCTTCATGAGTGCCGAGAGCCCGGGTCGGAAGAAAGCCTTGGCCCGATCGATGTATCGCTGCGCAGCTGGCGGCTCACAAACGTCCTCGGCCCGGGCCCAGCGGCCCGGCGGCCCGGCGGCCCTGCATTCCAACCCGCGCAACCGCGGGCGCCGCCCGGCGGCACACTTGCCAGGAGGCCGCCCGCTGGGCGCTCGGGCAAGCAGCCCACTCGTCGGCACGCCTTTGAGGCCGGCCTTCCTGGCGGCCCCCGTGAAGATCTGGGTCGTCGATAACGGCGGTCAATGGACCCACCGGGAATGGCGGGTGCTGCGCTACCTGAAACAGGAAACCCAGATGGTCGACAACAAGACCCCCGTGGAGGAATTGGCTGCCGCCAACCTCGACGGCCTCCTGCTTTCGGGCGGCGCCCCCCGCGTGGGGGTCGACGGCGAATTGGGCCGCTGCGGGGAATACTTGGACCAACTCGACATCCCGATTCTCGGCATCTGTGCCGGGCTCCAGTTCATGGCGCGGCACTTTGGAGGCGAGGCGGCCCCGGGAGACCCGCCGGAGTTCGGTGCCACCGAGATGATCGTCACGGACCCGGACGACATCCTGCGCGGCGTGCCCGAACGCAGTACCGTCTGGGCGAGTCACCATGACGAAGTCAGCCGCGTGCCGGCCGGCTTCAAGGTTCTTGCCCACTCCGAGACCTGCCCTGTGCAGGTGATGCGACACGAGACGCGCCCGCTCTTCGGCATGCAATTCCACCCTGAGGTCGAGCACACCCAGGCGGGCGTGACGATGTTCGAAAACTTCGTGCGGATCTGCCAGGAATACAAGTCCGGTTGAACCGAGGCTCAGACCTCATCACCTCGCCGTAGACCGTGAGCGGCGCCGGGGGACCCTTGGGGGCAGCCGCATGCGCGGGCGTGCCGACCTCTTAAGGGCGCGGTACGTTGCGCGGTCGTGACCCAGGCGACCCGGCGCACCATGCCACGCCAAAGCCAGGCCTTCTTCTTCATCATCCTGGCGGGCCTGCTGTTTCTCACCTGGCTGGTCTTCAAGCCCTTCGTGATCTTCATGGTCACAGGGGTCTTCGTGGCGGTCCTGGCGCTGCCGGTCGACAAATTCTGGGAACGCATCTTCCCCAACCGCGTCGCTGCGATCTTCACCATGTTCACCTTGCTGGTGATCTTCCTGATGCCGCTGACCGCCCTCGGTCTGTCGTTGGCCAACGACGCGCAGACGCTGGCGGAATCCATCCAGTCCGGCCAGGCCCGAGAGCAATTCGACACCTTCGTGGCCAGCCCTGGATTCCAGCGGGCCCTCGAACTCATTTACCCGGACAACACCACGGACGAACGCAACGCAACGCTGGACGCACAAGTGGACACCCTCCAGGAGCAGGCGATCGAACAGTTGACCTCCTTCGCCAAAACGGTAGCCACGGCGCTACCATCGGTGTTCGTCGCCATCACCGTCATCCTGTTCGTCGTGTACTACGTCCTGACCGACGGCGAGAAGCTGGTTGGCTACCTGCGCCGCGCCGCCCCCCTGCCCGCAGAGCAGGTCGACACGCTCATGCGGGAAGCCCACAACGGCCTCAAGGCCGTGTTTGTGGGACAGGTCCTGACGAGCCTCATCCAGGGAGGCCTGGGCGGAGTCGGATTCCTGATTGCCGGTGTGCCCGGCGCCGTACTCTGGGCCGCCATCATGGCCGTGCTCAGCCTCCTGCCCGTTGTGGGCGCTTTCATCGTCTGGGTGCCCGTGGCCCTCTACATGCTCGTGTCGGGCGAACTATGGCAGGGCTTCTTCCTGCTGGGGTGGGGCGTACTCATCGTGAGTCAGGTGGACAACCTGATCCGGCCCCGCCTGATTGGCAACCGGGCACAAATCCATCCCCTGTTCGTCCTCATCGGAGTCCTGGGCGGCGTGGCGGCTTTCGGGTTCATCGGCTTGTTCCTGGGCCCGGTGCTGGTCGGCGTTACCCTTTCCGTTCTCAAGGTCTGGGAGAAAGACTACCTCGATCCGATCCTGGGTCCTGACGACCCGACGCAGGAAGCCCCCGAGGAAAGTGCCGCGGCATGACCGAGCCCCCCCACGCACCCACCCTCCATCCGAAAATCCCGAAGCCCGCCTGGGAGCGCCTTCGCCCCCACGAGGAGTGGCTTTTCGTCCTCACCGGCCTGGCCCTCGCCGCCGGCTTGTCCATCCAGTGGCTGCTCTACTACCTCATCAGTCCAGACGGGGCACGGGCACTGGCCGCCGGTGTCGGCGCCGAAATCCTGACCGGACGCGAAGGCGGCATTCCCGTTGGCCTCAGCCAGGGCGCCCCGCCCCTGCTCATGTTCCAGTACAGCCTCGGACAAGACCTGGCAGGCGCCTGCTTCGGATACCCCCTATTCCTCTACCTTCTGCACCGGTTCCACGAACGGGACAACTTCCTCATGCGACGCATCCGCAAGATCGAGGCCGCCGCCGACGCCCACCAGGCCTTCGTGCACCGCTGGGGGCCCCTGGGGTTGTTCTTCTTCATGCTCATGCCGTTTCTCATCAACGGCCCACTGATCGGCCTCATCCTCGGCCGCCTCACCGGCATCCACACACGCTACCTGGTCCTCCCGGTCGTGGTGGCCACCACCATCGCCGCAGCTTCGTGGAC
>JBFIJP010000179.1:0-8148 GCA_041600695.1 Thermoplasmatota archaeon
GGCACATCCAGGGTTGACAGGAGGAGGTCATGATCGCGCTGGGTCAGACCCAGTTCGCGGCGCAGCGTGGCCAGCACCGGCGCTTGGCGGGGCCCCACCCGGCCGCTGGCATCCAGGCTGGCGCGCAGGGTGGAGGCGTAGACCCGCACCCGTTCGCGCATGACATCGATATCCTTCGGGTTGAGGACGATGCGCCCGGTAAGGCTGTGGACCCGCGATGCCAGAGGACGCGCCAGGAAGGGTGCGCCGGAGGCGAGGGCAACGGGCAGCAGCCAAAGCGGCGGCGCGGCCTCGCCTGAAAGACCGGTGAGGACCAGCAGGAAAACGGTGGAGCCGACCGCGGTGACGAGCCAAAGAGTCGCCGCATCAAGCCGGCGGCGACCCTCCCGGTCCATTCCGGCCAGCCCGTAGCGAACCACCGCTAGGGCGACGACGACGGCAAAAGCGCCCAGCCAGACGAGCCGCGTGTCCCGCAGCCATGATGCCTTGGGAAGCATGATTCCCCATGTGAGCAGCGCATGGCCGTCGTACAGCGCCGCGAGGATGGGAAACACCGGAGCAGCGGCCGCCGCCGTGCTGGGCCAGCCCGCGAACGGGAGCGGGTACCGGGTCGCCGCGTAGATGCAGACGCCAAGCCCTAGCGCTTGAACCACATAGATCGGGAGCAGCATGTGGCCCCAGGGTTCGATGCGGGGATCGAGAAACAGCCGCGTGAAGCCGCTGGCGCCCGCATGGGCCAGGGGGAAGAGGAATCCTAGCCCAATGAGCGCGGCCTGGCGCCGTTGCAGCGGGCTACGCTCCGGGTCGGCGCTGGCCCGGGCCAGCCAGCCCACGGCAAGCGCGTTGACCGCCGTCAGGAGCACGCCGGTCCAGAGGCTGAGCGGCTGCGGGCGCACGATGATCCGCGTGCCTCCCAGCACCCCCACCGCATCGGCTCGGTGGAACCAGTCCGGCTGGAGCGCCTGCACCAGCAGCAGGCCAAGCGTTGCAACTCCCATGGCCCCTAGCGCGGTGCTGCGCAGGGGGCCTCTGGCCCGGTCGCGCAGCAGCCCGTCCAGCAGTAGCAAGGTAAGCAACGCAGCCGGCAGCTCATACCAGTTGATGATGCGCACCAGCGCCAGGGCTTGCGCCGAGTCCCCTGCGTCCCGGTAAGCTTGGTACGCCAGCGTCGATCCCCCATAGAGGATCAGGAGCACGGCCAGCGCGCGGTTGGGTCCATGGCGCGGGCTGGCTACAAGGACCCAGACACCTGTCGTGCCCAGAAGCACCGCTGTTAATATAGCGAGGCTACCAGCAAACATTCCGCTCCCGTGGTGGCACGATCGTCAACGTGCCGGGAAGCGCCACCGAAGCGGCATGATGCCCCCACGCGGCTTCAACGTTGTCCCTCGCCGCGGCGGGCGGCGGGCCCCGGAATTTCCCGGGCTGAGCCCGGCGGGAGATGCCCCTAAATGTACGGGTTTCCGCGCTCGACCTTCATCTTGCGCAGTTCCCGCTGGATGCGGGCCCGCACGTGCTCGGAGAGGGAGTGGACCAGATCCTTGTCCGCGGCGTCCTCATCCGTGTACTGGGTGAAGTCGATGGCCGGCAGGAACCGGATGCGCCACTTGACCGGCTTCGGGATCAGGTTCTTGGGAATGGGCAGACCGCCCTTCATCTTGACCAGTTCCTCGTAGCTCTCGATGCGGGTGCCCACGGGATTGGCTTCCTCGCCGCCCAGAATGGCCACCGGCACGACGGGCACATGCGCCTTCATGGCAACGCGGACAAATCCCCGGGCGAATTCCTCCAACTGGTAGTCGCTGCCCGGCCGGAAGGCGCCCTTTTCACCCTCGGGGAAGATCATGATCAGGTGGCCGTGCTGGAGTTGCTCCTCCATGGCGTCCTTGCTGACCTTGAACACGCCGACCCGGTTGGCCAGTTCTCGTGTGGCGGGGTTGGAGAACCAGGCGGCGTGGGCCATGGCGCGGGGCATTCGTTCCAGGGCCTCGTACACGGACAGCATCGTGAAGGCGGCGTCCAGCCCGAGCCAGCCGGTATGGTTGCAGGCCAGGATGGCCGGCCCGTCTTCCGGGATGTTGTCGAGCCCGTCGACTTTCAGCCTCGAATAATTGCGCAGGCGCCGGATGGTGGGCGCGATTTTCTCCAGAAAGTTGGGGTCAACGTGATCTCCGGCCAGTTCGGCGGGGATCGACGGCGCCTTGTCAGCAGCCACGCGCTTTCAATGCGGCCTGGGTCTTGGGGTTGTCGGACGACGCCTGCTGGGGGCGATGCCGTCGTAGGCATGCCAGAACCCGGGCGCAGAACCGCGCGCCCATCCCTTCCGGGTGTGCGTTGCGCCGGCTTTGCGTCCGGCCTACGCCATTCCAAGCGCGGGCCCGAGCGCCTTGTATTCGGTGCGCAGCGGCCCCGGCACCCGGTTGGGTGTACCGTAAACATCCTCGTGGCTGCACAGGATGTCGCCCGAGCGCACGAGCAGGCAGATCGAATGGTCGTTGCTGCCGATGGCGATGGCGTCGCCGCCCTCGTAGTCGAAAACGCCGGAGCCTTCGTCGAAGCTGCCGCGGCAGTGGGTGTTGCCGTTGGCCAGCAGGATGCAGGAGTAGCCGTAGCCCGCAGCGACGGCCACGGCGTCGCCGCCGTCGTAAGGCTCGGCCTGGCCTAATTCGTTCCATCCGAAGCAGCGGACGTTTCCACTGCTGAGCAAGGCGCATGAGGGTTCGCCCACGGAAATGGCCACGCCTTGGCCGGCCAAGTCGTAGTGCTCTTCGTACACGCCGTCGCCGAACGCGAACGGGGTGACGCAGTACATGTTGCCGTTGGAGCGCAGGACGCAGGTGGTTTCGTCGCTGGCGTCGATGGCCACGGCGTCGCCGCCCCGGTAGTCGGGCATGCGGGTGTGTCGCCAGCCGCCCTGGCAGTGGACGTTGCCGCTGGTGACCAGGATGCAGGTGTGGTACTTGCCTGTCGCAACACTGGTGGCGTCGCCGCCGCTGTAATCCTCGGCTTGGCCGTAGTCGTTGTCCCCGTAGCAGTCCACATTTCCCTCGACCAGCAGCACGCAGGTGTGGCGCCCGCCGGCACTCACAGCAATCGCGTCGGGCGATGGATGGCTGGCCGCTTCGGGCCAATCTGCCCTTGCGTAACAGGTCACACCCTGGCCCGGCGCGGTCAGCCAGCAGCGGTGGCTCAGCCCCACCGACAGCGCCGTGGCCTTGTCCCAGCCGACGCAGGGCACTTGGGCGTCGACGAGCACCGGCCAGACGCGCACCCGTTGGCTTGCCGCAGCTTCGCACTGGGGTGCGGCGGCCGATGGGGTCGGTGCCTGGCTGTTTGCGGCCGTGGCGGCAAGCAGGAGGGCGATGGTGCCCGCGACAAACAGGTGCTCGGGGCTGAAGCGGGACATACTACTGCCAACGCGCGCAACCATCAATAATATTATTCCGCGTGGGGCACCGTTGGCCCGATCCACGCCTGGCCGGGATCGCTGGAGGTCTCCGTGGGCACGGCACGCCTGAGTGTCGACGCTGCGTTTGGGCGGCGCCCAAGCCTTGAACTCGGGCCTGGGAGTGCAGGGGCGTGGCCCGCCGCCTCGGCCCTGGCCTGCTGCTTGCGGTGGCCGGCATCGGGTCCAGTCATTTTCTCCTTGCCCCCACCGCAGGGGCCCGTTTTGGCACGGCGTTGGCGTGGACGATCGTGCTGGGCCACGTCATCAAATACCCGGCCTTTCGGGACGCGACGCTTTACACCGCACGCACGGGACGGGGTGTGATGGCCGCCCTGGCTCAGCTTCCCGGGCCGCGCCGGTGGGCGGTCTGGGCTGTTTTCGTGCTTTTCGGCGTGGAGGCTGCCTTCGTTCTGGCTGGCGTGAGCTTGGTGGCCGCCTCGACAGTGCTGGCCGCCTGGCCCGGCGCTTTCGTACTGACGGTTCTGGTGGGCTTGCTGGGTCTCAGCGGCCTTCTCCTGTGGACCGGCAGCTACCGGGGGCTTGAGCGGTTCTCGGCCTGGGCTCTTGCCCTGCTGTCGCTGCTGACCTTGGTGGCCGTCGTCGTTGCTCGTCCTGGCGTGGAGCGCCTCGCGGTGGATTCGGTGGTGCCGTCCATGCCGGTGACCAGTGGTTTTCTGGTGGGCAGCCTGCTTGGGTTCATGCCGGCTCCACTGGAGCTGGCGATCATCAAGAGCCTGTGGAACGAGAAGCACGAGCCCGTTGCCGGCCGCAACCGGGTCCGGGATGCTTTGCTTGACTACCGGCTCGGCTATGCGGTGTCCTTCGTCCTTGCCATGCTGCTGTTTGCGTTGGGCGCGCACCTGCTGCACGCCAGCCACCCCGATCTTGGGGGCTTCGCCGTGCTGGCCGCCCTCGCCGATTCGTACCGCCAGACGTTGGGTGCGGCGGCTGTCCCGGTGGTGCTGGGTGCGGCGTTCCTGGGTATGTTCTCGACGGTGCACGCGGTGGCGGACGGCTACCCCCGGGCCGTGGCTGCGGCGTGGCATGCCTTGCGCGGGCGGGCGGCGGCATCGCGGGATTTGGCGCAGTGGTGGATTTTCTACGGGGTTGCCCTGTTGGCCGTCGCGCTGGTGGTCTGGCTGCCGGACCCGGTGGCGGTGGTTGGGCTGGCGGCCAACGGCACCGTGCTGCTGGCTCCCTTGTGGGCGGCGCTCCTGATGTGGGTGGTCTGGCGGGATCCGGAGGCGCGGGGGCCAGGCCACGAGACGTGGACTTCAGGGGCCGGGGTGGCAGCGTTGCTCGCTGTGGCCGTCGTTGTTGCCTTGGTGGTCGAGTGGGCCCCATGAGTTGCTTCGGCACGCAACTTGTTGAACAGGCCTTGGCCTGTACTAGTCCTGTCAAATCCAGGGGCGGTAATGCCTCCCCATGACGGACGAGGAGAATCCCGAACCCATCTGGAAGAAGAACATCAGTACCGGGGCCAAAACTCCGGTTGCAGCCACCGATTAGCATCGCAGCGCTCCAGCGCCATGCGGGCGGCCGCGACATGCAGGTTGGCGGCAGCCCAACCCTGGGCTCGCGATTCGACCCGCGTCCTGCCTTGGAGGCGTACCGGGGGCGGCGACGGCCAGTCTCCCGGCGCGGGCTGCTGCTGGCGTTCCGGTGCAAAGCCGTCAAGAGCGGCGCCCCGCTGCCAGCCGCGTGACCCAAGCGACCGTTGGTGTGGACGAAGAGCGGTGGCGTGCTCTGGTGTCGGCGCGCTTGCAGGCCCTGTCGCTGCCGTTCTCCGAGCACTGGCAGGCGTGGCGCGAAACGTACCGCCGCCAGGCGACCGAGACGGCCCCGCCTTGCTGGAACCCGGACGAAGCCGTCCGTGCCACGAGCAACCTGGCCCGCCTCATGGAAACCGCTGGCGTCAAAGACTACGCCCAACTGCACCGGTGGTCCTGCGGCAACCGGGCTGACTTCTGGGCCGCGGCACTGGAGGCGCTGGGCGTCGGGTACGCAGTTGCGCCGCGCACCGTGTTGGAGGGGAGCGCCGAGGATCCCGCCTGGCTCCCGGGCGCCCGCATCAATGCCGCGGCGCAGTGCTTCCATGCACCGCCCGAGCAAGTGGCCATTGTCAGCCGGGACGAAGCCGGCGTGGAGCGGCGGATCACCTACGGCGAACTCCAAGCGCTCGCCAACCGGGTTAGCAACGGCCTTCTGGCCCGCGGTCTGGGGCCGGGAGACGCAGTGGCGCTCTACATGCCCATGACCATCGAGTGCGTGGCGGCCTATCTGGGCATCGTCCAGGCCGGCCTCGTGGTGGTTTCCATTCCAGACAGCTTTGCACCCGCCGAAGTGGCTACGAGACTGCGCCTCGGGGACGCCCGGGCCGTCATCACGGTGGAATCGTTCCAGCGGGGAGGCAAGGAGGTTCCCATGGCGGGCAAGGCTCGCAAGGCTGCCGGCCGCGGGGTCGCCGTGATCGCCATCGGCAGCGCCGACGCCCGTGCCGACGCCAGTGTCGACGCCAGTGCCGACGCCCGTGCCGACGCCAGTGCCGACGCCAGTGCCGACGGTTCCGATTCGTGGGAAGCCCTCATCGATGTAAGTCCCGAATTCGACCCCGTCCCCACCGACCCTTATGATGTCACGAACATCCTGTTCAGCAGCGGAACCACCGGTGAGCCCAAGGCCATCCCGTGGACCCACCTGACGCCCCTCAAGGCCGCCATGGACGGGCACTACCACCAGGACATCCACCCGGAGGACGTGGTCGCCTGGCCGACCAACATCGGCTGGATGATGGGGCCTTGGCTGATCTACGCCACGTTCGTCAACCGGGCAACGATGATGCTCTGGGAAGGCGCGCCCGTGGGGGACGGCTTCCTTGCCTGGGTGCGCGACTCCGGCACGACGGTTTTGGGCGTCGTTCCGGCGCTGGTTCGAAGCTGGAAGGCGAGCCACGAAACCACCGACCTGCTCTCCGGCGTGCGGCTCTTCAGCAGCACCGGCGAGGCCAGCAACGCCCCGGACTACCTTTGGCTCATGAGCCGGACCCGTTACCTGGCCCCCGTCATCGAGTACTGCGGCGGCACCGAAATCGGCGGCGGGCACGTCACCGGAAGCGTCCTGCAACCGCAGTCCCCGGCTACGTTCAGCACACCCGCCATGGGGCTGGATTTCGTTGTTCTGGACGACGACGGCAAGCCGGTCTCCGCCGGCGAGCACGGCCAGATCTTCCTCATCCCTCCCAGCATCGGACTATCCCAGCGGCTACTCAACCGCGACCACCATCAGGAGTATTATGCTGGCTGCCCGGCGGGCCCCAGGGGTCAGCTCTTGCGCCGCCACGGCGACGAGATGCACGTGTTGGGGGGCGGCTACTTCGCCGCTGGAGGCCGCGCGGACGACACCATGAATCTGGGCGGAATCAAGGTGAGCAGCGTGGAGCTGGAGGCGGTCATGAACCGGCATCCCGCTGTGGTGGAGACCGCCGCTATCGCCGTCCAACCCGCTGGAGGCGGCGCGGACCAGTTGGTGGTGTACGCGGTCCTGCGCGGGGGCGAAGCGGGGGACCTAAGGGCCGACCTGCAGGGCCGGATCAAGAAGGAACTGAATCCCCTGTTCCGGATTCATGATGTGGTGCCCATCGAGTCCCTGCCGCGCACCGCGAGCAACAAGGTCATGCGGCGGGAATTGCGCGCCCAGTACACGCCATGACGGCCACCCTTCGCGAAGCGGCGCCTGGCGACGCCGCGGCGCTCAACGCGGTCATCAACGCGGTGTCAGGCGAGGGAAGGTTCCTGTCCACGAGGGCTGGCTTCACTGTGGAGCAGACCCGGGACTTCATGGATGCGTGCCGCCAAAGGGGCGTTCAGATGGTCCTTGAGGCCGACGGCGCCATCGTTGGCTGGTGTGACATTGTTGCCGACGCCCGGCCTGAATTTGCCCACGGGGGCACCCTCGCCATGGGGCTGCTGCCGGCCTGGCGGGGCAAGGGATGGGGCCGCAAGCTGGCCGCGCAATGCCTTGCCGCAGCCGCCGCGCGCGGCGTGGAGCGGGTCCAGCTTGAGGTCTACCACGACAACGCCGCCGCTCTGGGGCTCTACCGCTCGCTGGGCTTCGTTGAGGAGGGCCGGCGTCGGCGGGTGCGCCGGTCGGGAGGTCTGGAGCAGGACGCGATCCTGATGGCCCGGTGGTCAGAGCTCGTAGATGAGTCCCAGTGACTCGGCCGCTCCACTGGTGGCGAGGCCGGGTTCCGGTCCTCCTAGCAGGGCGTAGAAGCGGTCGCCGGCCACGGCCACACCCAGCCCGTGCCGCGGCGTGGGAAGCGGCGGCAGGGTTCGCCACTGGCCTGTTGCGGGGTCATAGGCTTCCACTTCGGCAAACGTGCTGGATGCGGTCTCGCCGCCCGCCACCACAATGGAACCCTCCCAGGACGCGGCCCCGATGCCTCCTCGCGGGGTAGGCATGGAACGGAGCGTGGACCAGGAGTTGCGGCCGGGGTCGAAGACTTCCATGACGTCCAAGTTGGCGCCGGGTGACAGGTTTCGGCCCCCCGCTGCGTACAGCTTGGGTCCCAGGGCGGATGCGGCCAGATGATCCCGCGGCGTCGGCAGGGGCGCCACGGTTGTCCACGTTTCCGTCTCCAGGTGGAGCGCGTGGACGGCCTCCAGCAGGGACCCGTCCGTGCCCACGCCGCCCACGACGTA
>JBFIJP010000180.1:0-8120 GCA_041600695.1 Thermoplasmatota archaeon
CGACTTCACGGGCCGAGCCTCGGTGGACGCCTGGACCCTGGGTTTGTCCTAGCCCCTTCGATGCGCATTTGACCGCGAGCCAGAATGCCGCCCCGTGGCCAGAAAGCACGTCCTCTCCATCGACGCGGGAACCACCGGCATCACCTGCCTGGTGCTCGACCAGCACCTCCGGGTCGCCGGGCGCGCCTACCAGGAGATCACCCAGCACTACCCCCACCCGGGATGGGTGGAACACGACGCCGCGGAAATCTGGACCACCGCCCTTTCGGTGGCCAAACGGTCCCTGAAGGACGCCCGCCTGGAGCCCTCCCGACTGGCCGCCATCGGCATCACCAACCAGCGGGAAACCACCGTGCTGTGGGACCGCACCACCGGCGAACCCATCCACCACGCCCTGGTTTGGCAGGACCGCCGAACGGCTCCCCGCTGCGCCGAACTTCGCGCCCAGGAGCGCCAGGAGGATGTGCGCCACCGCACCGGACTCGTTTTGGACCCTTACTTCAGCGCCACGAAACTTGAATGGCTGCTCCAAAACGTGGACGGCGCCAAGGCCCGCGCCGACGCCGGGGAACTCGCCTTCGGTACCATTGATTCCTGGATTGCCTGGAAGCTCACGGGCGTACACGTCACCGACCCAAGCAACGCCAGCCGGACCATGCTGTGGAACATCCGCACCGGCGAATGGGACTCGGATCTGCTGGAGACGTTCGGTATCCCGGCCACCCTCCTTCCGGATGTCCAACCCAGCGCCCACGTGTATGGCGAAGCCGACCTCGGTGGAGGCGTTCCCGTGGCAGGCATCGCTGGCGACCAGCAATCTGCGCTCTTCGGACAGCGCTGCACCCGCCCTGGCGAGGCCAAGAACACCTACGGGACTGGCTGCTTCCTTCTCCAACACACCGGCGGGGAGGCCGTCGCCAGCCGCCATGGCCTGCTGACCACCCGGGCCGCCAGCGTCGACCAAAGCCCCCAGTACGCGCTTGAAGGGGCTGTCTTCATCGGAGGCGCCGCCGTCCAATGGCTGCGCGACGGCATTCAAATCATTGAGCGTGCGCCCGAGGCAGACGAACTGGCTTCGCAGGTGGAGGACAGCCACGGCGTCGTCTTCGTCCCCGCCTTCACCGGCCTCGGCGCCCCCCACTGGGACCCCGACGCCCGCGGCGCGATCCTGGGCCTCACCCGGGGCATCGACCGGCGCCACATTGCCCGCGCCACGCTGGAGGGCATCGCCTACCAGAGTCACGAAGTCCTGGAGGCCATGGAGAAGGACTCCGGCGCCCGCCTGCCATCCCTCCGCGTCGACGGAGGTGCAACCAACAGCCGCCCGCTCATGCAATTCCAGGCCGACCTGCTGCAACGGCCGGTCGTGCGGCCCAGCAACATCGAAACCACGGCGATGGGGGCCGCCATGCTGGCCGGCATCGGCGCGGGCATGTGGAGTGTCGCGGACCTGCGCGCCGGCGACCGCGAGGATGCCACCGTCGTCGAACCCAGCATGGCCGCCGCCGAAGTCGAGGCGCGGCTGGCCACGTGGCGAAAGGCCGTCAGCGCCGTTCAGTCCTTCAAACCGTAGCGGCTGACGGATCCGGAAGAACGTGGACGAGGCCGGGGCAGTCCGCCTACTTTCGAGGCTTGCCTGCGTCGCTTCGCTTCTTGCGCCACGAGCCATCCTTGTTCCTGGCACGTGGTTGCTTGTCGACATGGGGAATCCCCTTGCCGGCGCGGCGATCGGTGGCCATGCCAACGCGTACGCATGAACTGGCTATGGCACATGCCGAGGGGTGGCTGGAACCACCTACGCTGGGGTAGCCTGCACGAACTCATCCTCCTGGTCGGCCCGCCGCAGCAGCTCCAGGGCCGCCAGGCCAAGCGCAGGCCCAAGCACGTAAAACCCGGCGCCGAGCAGAGCCGCGACGGCCCCAATGGCGCCGCCCCAGGGGCGAACCAAGCGGAAGGACTGCCGGGCACCCCAGAGGCTCGCCAGGCCCGCCACAAGAGCCCACAACCCGGCCGCCACCGGCCAGCGCCCCAACAAGAGAGGTTGGAACCGATCTGCCAGGATCAGCGCCCCCTGCAGCAGCGTGACGACGCCCGCCACCATCAGCAATGCACTGGCGGCGAAGGCCTTGTCTGGCCATTCATCGGCGGTGACCCGCCGATCGTCGTGGGCTAATTCCTCGCCTTCCCGCCAGGCCCGGAACAGGAACGCCAGCGCCACGATCGCCAGCAGTGGAACAGCGCCGTAGATGCCCATGCTTCCCACGGCTGTGATGGCGCCTACCATGACCCAAATGGCAGCCTGGTGCCGCACGGCAAGCGCCCCCAGCGCGACGGTAGCGCCGCAGAGGCTGGCCGTCAGCCAGCGAGGCACGTCGCCCATGATGCCCGGGATGAGTTCCCGAACGGTTGCGGTCGAGGCCTGCACCGCCACAAAGGCGATGCCAGCCAAACCTGCCAAAACCAGCGTAAGGCCTGCAAAAACGACCTTGTCTGGCCACTCCGGGTCGTGTCCGTGCCGAACCACGCCGCTCGATGGGGCGACAACTGGATAGGCTTGTCCGTCGGCGCAGCGGACCGCAAGCGCCCCGGAATTGGACCGCACCCAGGAATTCGTGACGGGCAGGCAGCCACTGGACCGCAACCTGCGCGCCGCGCCCTGGGCAGGGAGTGGATCAGGCGCTGCTGCTGCTTCGCATGGCTACGAGAGCGGCTTCGAGTTCATCGTCGCCGGCGTCGCGCAGGTCACGGTAAACATCGGAGTGGTCAGAGGTGGTGGATGTGTCAGCAGGCATCCGTCATGGAGAAGCCTCGTGGTATTTGGCCGTGCGGATGAGGGGCGTTTCTGTCTAGATCGAACTGGTTCAATGGAATCGAACAAATGGGCTCATTTGCCCTCCCGATGAACAGATCAGAACAGCGGGGGCGAGCCAGGGGCGCCGGCGACCGTACCCGCGGTGACCCCCTGGCCAGTGCCGGCCTGCGCGGGATGGGTGCCGCGGACCAACCGGACGTCCCCACGGCCCGAACCAGTCGGCCCGCGATCATCACTGAAACCTGCTCTGCTACGCCTTCGCAGCCTCCAACGCATCCCACGGTCCGAACCAGTCGGCCCGAGATCATCACTAAAACCTGCACGGCTACGCCTTCGCAGCCTCCAACGCATCCCACGGCCCGAACCCATCGGCCCGCGATCATCACTGAAACCCGCTCGGCTACGCCTTCGCAGCCTCCAACGCATCCCACGGGCCGAACCAGTCGGCCCGCGATCATCACTGAAACCTGCTCGGCTACGCCTTCGCAGCCTTCAGTGACTCACGCAGCACGTCCATGGCGCCATCGACCTGCTCGGTGGTCACGTTGAGGCTGGGAATGAAGCGGATGCCGCTGCGGCCGCAGCCAAGCACCACCAAGCCCCGCTTCCAGCAGCCCTCCTCAACCTTGTCGCGCAGCTTTCCATTGGGCTTCCGGTCGTCCCCGGCGAAGTCGATGGCCCGCATCAGGCCCAGCCCGCGGGCGTCGCCGATGGTCGGGAATTCGTCCTGCAACTCCTCCAGGCGCTGGCCCAGGTGCTCGCCCACGCGGGCGCTGTTGGCCACAAGCTGTTCGTCCTCCAGAACATCCAGCGTGGCTAGGCTGGCGGCGCAGGAGAGAACGTTGCCACCGTAGGTGTTGGAGTGGACGCCGCGGGACTCGAAGTCCAGATCGGCACGCACGACCGTGGCGCCGATGGGCATGCCACTGCCCATGGCTTTGGCGATACAGACGATGTCGGCCTTGACATCAAAGTGGTGGGCACCGAACCATTTGCCCGTGCGTCCGAAGCCGGTCTGCACCTCATCAGCGACCAGCAGGATACCGTGTTCGTCGCACAGCTTGCGCAGCATGCCGGGGAACATCGGCGGCGGGACGTGGTAGCCGCCCTCACCCTGCACGGGTTCCCAGAACAACGCTGCCGCGTCCTGTGCGGGGAGCTTGGTTTCCAGCAGGAATTCCAGGGCGTCGATGGCCCGGTTGGAGAGTTCCTCAGGCTCGGCGTAGCCGTCGATGCCCCACATGTTGCGGAAAGGCGCGGGGAAGGGGCTGTGGTGGACACCAGGCATGGTGGGCCCGCTGAGGCTCTGCTGGACCGACTTGCTGGCCGTCAGGCTCAGGGCGCCCATGGTGCGGCCGTGGAAGGCGCCCTGGAAGGCAATGAACTGGCGCCGCCCCTGGTGGTTGCGGGCGAACTTGATCGCGGCCTCGTTGGCCTCAGCGCCACTCTGGCAGAAAAAGGCCTTGGAGGCGCCGTCAATGGGCACCATCCCGGTCAGCCGGCGGGCCAGTTCCGCCTGGGCATCGTAGTAGAAGTCGGTGCCCGCGAAGTGCATGAGTTGGCTGGCCTGCTTCTGGATCGCCTCCACCACGCGGGGGTGGCAGTGGCCCACATTCAGCACGCCAATGCCGGCAGCGAAATCCAGCATGACGTTACCGTCCAGGTCTTGTACGACCACGCCGCGCCCGACCCGCGCGGTGACCGGCGCCGTCTTCGTGGTGGTGGTCAGATATTTGGTGTCTTTCTTGACAATTTTTTTGCCCTCGGGGCCAGGAATGGTTGTTCGCAGGATGGGATGGGACTCGTGTCCGGTGATTTCCTGCTCTACCAGCGTGCCGTTGGTGCTCTTGGGTGACATGATGGTTCCTCCGGATTTCGTAACCCCCACTCGGGCGCCTGGGCCAAAACCCTTGTCGTTAAGGGAAAACAGGAAGCTACGAATTTCGTAGCCAGGTTGTGCCAACGCCTTCGCTGGGGCCCTGGATCACCCAGGACCCAGCAGCGCATCCATCGCCAGGTCCTTCAACGACCGGTGGGCGTTTTCGGGCCGCAGGGGACACGCCGGGCACGCCGGTTGGGAGCTACAGCATGCAAGCTTGCGCTGCCACTGCTCCCTGGCGTCCACGGTCGCGCGACACCCGCCCCCGTCTTGACGGTTGCGACCGCGAGGGAACGCGCCCATGCGGCCGCTGCCGCGACAAAACGCCTCCCCGCAGATCAATGCTCACGCAGGATGAGCCGGCTCCGCGTGGCACTCACGCCCGGCAGTTCCCTCACCCGGTCGATGAAGGCGTTGAGGTCGCCCAGATTTGCCAGGTCGGTCACAATGACCAGATCCTGCTCTCCTGTGACCTCCCAGACCGCCTCCACGCCCTCCCAAGCCCGCACGGCGGCACCCAGGGCACTCGCTTCAACGTTGGAAGCGACGGCAACCTCCACGAGGGCCTTGATGTTGGCCCCCGCAGTACGAATCGTGAAGCTGCGAATCACGCCGGTTTCGGTCAGGCGCTTGACCCGGGCGCGGACCGTCCCCTCGCTCGTCCCCACCTGGCGAGCCAAGTCCGTGAAGGACGCGCGGGCGTTTTCTCGCAACAGCACCAGGAGGCGCCGATCCAACTCGTCCAGGGCCACCAATCGATGCCACGCCGGGGGCCTACTTGGCCGCTTTGAACCGCACCCGCCCCCAGCGCTGAAAACGGGCAGCCCACGGAGCCCTTCGAACGAGGCAACGGCGACCCAGGCCGCCGCGGGGGGTGGACCGCCATGGTGCTACCGGCACGCGCGGCTCCAGACGGCCGCGGAGCCGCCTTCCCTCCGGCGCCAGAATGCCTAAACGAAACTCCATGGTCGCGCCGAGCATGCACCTGCGCCCGCTGCTGGCGCTGCTGGCCCTGGCGGCCACGGCACTGGCTGGTTGCACCGACGACGGTACCCCCGATCCCTTCCAGTGCGAGTCGAGCCCACTCGACAGTACCGATGTAGCCATCACGGAGCCCGACCTCGACCCCATTAAGCCCGACGCCGACCCCTGGGACTTCGAGGCCACCAACGTGCGCACTTGCAGCCTGCCCGCCATCGGATGGCATCCCCTGCGCGGCGATCCCGCTGACCCGGCCAATGCCGATCCCCACAACTACCTGGGAGAGATCGACTTCCGCGGCGACCTGAACCTTGGAGCCGTTGCCGTGCTGGGACGTGACGAGACCCCCATGGTGTACCTGTTGGACATCACCGACCGCGCCAACCCGGTGGTCCTGTCCACGATCACACAGGCCATCACCTACAACGTGGATGTCAAGATCAGCGACGACGGCGGCTACCTGTTTGTGGCCAGCCAGAACCTCCCCACCGATGTCCCGGAGGGCCTCCCAGAAAGCCCGACGGGCCTCAGCACGCCCTGGGGCTTCACCATCTACAACATTCAGGACCCGGCCAACCCGACCTTCGTGCAGACAGTCACCAGCCCCGACGACATCGGCTGCCACATGCTCAGCCACCAGATTATCGACGACACCGATGTGGTCTTCTGCGTGGGTCAACAGGTTCACGCCCACGGCTTCATCCGCAACGACGCTGGGCCGTGGGCCCACCTGGGCGCCTTCAGCTACTTCCCCCCCACCGGCAGCAACGCCCAGCCTGGCGTTGGCTGCATCAATGACAACCTGGTGGCTTCCGTGGCCGGCATCGGCCAGGTCAACGACCTCTTATGCAGCGGCCCCCACGACATGACCGTCGCCCACGACCCCGTCGACGACCGGACTTACATGACAGTGGCCCACTGGGACGAGGGCGTCTACGTGGTGGATGTCAGCCAGCCGGTCAACGAAGGGTTCGTCACCCTTGGCCACTGGGCCGGCGAAGGCGCCACCTACTACGATGGCAACGTCCACACCGCCATGCTGTTCTGGGTCGGTGACCAGCGCTACCTGGTGGCAACGCCCGAGTACACGAGCCCCGGAACCGTCCCCAGCATGTGGGTGCTGGACGCCAACGACCTTGCCAACCTCAAACTCGTGGCCGAGTGGTACCACCCCGGCGAATACGACAGCCAGGGCTTGTACATGACCACCCACCAGTGGCAGGTGGCCCCCACCGGCCCCAACGCAAGCATCGAGGACACCAAGATCTACCTCACGTACAACCACAATGGCATCTGGGCGCTCAGCCTCCAGGAGATTCTGGCAGGCCACAATGACGACGCCGTGCTGGGGTACAACCTGGCCCGTACGCCGCTGGTTGAGGGCGAGGACGTGTCCGCCGCCATCTTCAGTACGTGGGATGTCAACGTGGTCGACGGCTACATCTACGGCAGCGACCGCGCCACCGGCCTGTGGATCTTCCACCTCGCCGGCGACGAACTGGGCAACGCGGCCATCACTGGCTTCGCGTAGTTCCCGGACGCGGCAGAGGCGACCCGGGACCGGAGGGGCGGCCCAGTTATGAGGCCGGGTTAAATCCGAGGCCCCATGAAGTCGATCGTGGCATTCCTCCTGCTCGCGTCGGTAGCGCTGGCCGGGTGCGCCGACGAGGCGCCCAGTTCAGGCCAAACGACCTCCTACTTCGTCCCCAACGACCCCCGGGTTCCCGAGGAATCGGAGTCTCATGTGGATGCGTCGGGCCCCCGGGCCCGCAATCCCGACGCGCCCGTTCCGGAGTCGCTTCGACTGGACCCCAATTGGCCGTTTCCCGTCTTCGGGCAGCCGACGATGATCGCCGAATCCACGGGGCGGGAGATGAGCATCGCCGTTGACCCCAACGATCCGGATCGCGTGCTTGCCTGTGCGCCCACGGGCACCTCTGTCGTCGGCTCAGGGTACTCGGACCTGTGGTTGTCCTCCGATGGGGGAGCCACCTGGACGCAACTCGATCCGGAGCCCAACACCGATGCGCGGACCTTCACGGACGAGGGCGGCGACTGCGACGTGGCCATTGGCCCAGACGGCATACTCTGGTTCGTGGACAGTTGGCTGGGCGGACTAAGCCTTGGACGCAGCGCTGACGGGGTGGCCTGGACCGGCACGGCCCTGGCGGCACCGGTGCCGATCGCCGACCGCCCCTGGATTCAGGTGGACGCCGAGGGCGTGCTCCACATGACATACCAGGATCTCCAGTTCGCCATGCCCAGCGCTATCTGGTACACGCGCACCACGGATGGCACCCTGTTCAGTCCCCCCGCTAGCGTGACCACCGCCAGCGACGACGGGGCCTTCACGTGGACGGGGGACTTTGCCGTCAGCGACGACGGCAGCGAACTCTACAGCGTCTACACCCGGCGCACCAGCACAGTGATTGCGTCGCCGCCAGATCA
>JBFIJP010000181.1:0-8067 GCA_041600695.1 Thermoplasmatota archaeon
ATCTGGCGGGGCCCATCGCCTCGTGGGCCAGAATGCCACATCCCGCACTTGCCCGCAGGCCAATCAGCGGCCCGGGGCGCCGCCCAGCATCTACGCGATCATCCAGGCTTTTCGTCGATAACCTTGCGCAGAATTTCCGTAAGCCGAATGTCACCGACGATACGGCCGTCGTCGTCCACGACAGGAATGTCGATCAATTCGTTCTGGAACATCAGGATCAGCACCCTCTCCAGGGGCGTGTCCGGCCGCACGGCACACTGGTCGCTCTTGGCCCTGCACGCCTGCTTTGCCGTGGCGGCCGTCATGACACGGTAGAGGTCCCGCCAGGCGTGGCGCTCCGGATCTTGCACGTGTAGTTTCTCGGCCGCCCAGTGCAACAGGTCTTGGCGGGTGATGACGCCCACCAGGCGTTGATGCCGATCAACGACGAAGATGCCGCGCAGATCCGTGCGCCCAGCGAAGGTTCGAACCACCTCTGCAAAGGGTGTTTCCTCCGGAACTACAACCGCGAGGCTCTTGTCGATGTCAAAGACATCGCGAACGCGCAGCTTCTGTGCCTTTGCCCGCGCCTGCATGTGTCACCTTGGGGTGCCAGCCCTTAACATACCTCGCCTTCGGGGCTTGGCCCTGCCGGCCAGGGCTTGTCTTGCGGGGCCTCACGGTTCCAGGAGGCGAGACCCCGCAGGAGCCGGCGGCGGACGTTGGGGTCGTGGGCGCCAGAGGGCCCGAGCCCGGCACCACGGACTGGAAGGCCCGGCTGGACGCTGGCCGGAGCACCCCGGCGGGACGTTCAAGCGACGTTCAGCGGATCCTTAGGGCACGGGGTGAAGGCAGAAAGCAACGGATCGATCCGGCCCTCGGCCCTCCTTCGCGCCGGCTGGCGTCTTGCTCACGGTCAATGCCTTCAAGTGCGAAACCCGGCTCCCGGGGCTCGTCGGAGGTCGAACCATGGCGGAAGAACTGAACCCGTTCAAGATCGCGCAGTCCCAACTCGACGCGGCTGCCAAGAAAATGAAGCTGGACAAAGCCATGCACGAATACCTGCGGCAGCCCCAGCGCTTCCTCCAGGTATCCATTCCCGTCCGCATGGACAACGGCTCAACCAAGACGTTCCAGGGCTTTCGCTGCCAGTACAACGACGCCCGCGGCCCCACCAAGGGCGGCATCCGCTTCCACCCTGAGGAGACGGAAGATACCGTCAAGGCGCTGGCCGCCTGGATGACCTGGAAAACATCCGTCGTCGACATCCCGCTCGGCGGCGGCAAGGGCGGCGTCATTTGCAACCCCAAGGAATTGAGCCAGGGCGAACTGGAACGCCTCAGCCGCGGATGGGTCCGGGCCGTCGCACAAATCGTGGGGCCCGAGAAGGACGTTCCCGCCCCCGATGTCTACACGACGCCCCAGATCATGGCGTGGATGACCGACGAACTCAGCGTGATCCGTGGACACAACGTACCCGGCTTCATCACGGGCAAGCCCATCCCCCTTGGCGGCAGCCAGGGGCGCGGCGACGCCACCGCCCGCGGCGGCATGTTCTGCCTGCGCGAGGCCGCCAGCCGCCGCGGACTCGACCTGTCCCAGGCGACCGTGGCCATCCAGGGCTTCGGAAACGCCGGCCAACACGCCCACCGGCTGGTTACGGAAATGTTCGGCTCCAAGGTGGTCGCGGTCAGCGACTCGCGCGGCGCCATCCACGACCCCAAGGGCCTCGACTTCGAAGCCGTGCGGGCCCACAAGGCGAAAACCGGTGCAGTCTCCGACTTCCCCGGCGCCAAAAACATCACCAACGACCAGCTCCTGACGCTGGATGTCAACGTGCTGATTCCCGCCGGCATCGAGAACTCGATCACCAGCAAGAACGCAGCCAAGATCAAACCCACGGTGATCCTGGAACTGGCCAATGGTCCCACCACGCCCGAGGCGGACCAGATTCTCTTCAAAAGCAAGGTCCACGTGATTCCGGACTTCCTGGCCAACGCTGGAGGCGTGACGGTTTCCTACTTCGAGTGGGTGCAGAATACCTACGGCTACTACTGGGATGAGCCCCTGGTCCACGAACGCCTGGACAAGAAGATGACCTCGGCCTACACGGCCGTCTTCGATGTGCACAAGCGCCGCCGCTGCGACATGCGTACGGCCGCCTACATCGTCGCCGTGGACCGGGTCGCCGAGGCCGTCCGCCTTCGCGGCATCGTTACCTGATTCGTCAAACTTGAAGGCCCAAGCCCCGTAGGGCGGCCGTGGCCTCCCGGTTTTGGCAATGCGCGACGGGTGCGGTCGTGCTCGTGGTTCTGCTTGCCCCGCCTGCGGCGGCGTACGACCACTACCCGGACCGCGATGCCGCCGCTTCGTACTACGCGAGCCCGTGCTCCGCTGCGCTGCAATTCGTGGTGGATCTGGGTGCTGTCTTCAGCGAAGCCTTCGGCCCTGCCATTGAGCAGTTGGCGTGTTCCATTGCCCAAAACTACTCAGCAGAACTGGTGGTGGCCACGATGAACCGCGTCGGCCATGACGGCCTCCCGGCTTACACGGAGGGCGTTTTCCAGGCCTGGAACGTTGGCGGCCTGCAAGAGGTCGGCGTTCTCCTGCTTTTCACGTGGGAGTACGGCAGCACAGAACAACCGGCCATCTGGCTCCATGTGGGGCACGGCCTGCAAACCGCTTTTGGACCCGAGGTGCGGCGGGACGCCTTCCATGAAACTCAAACGGGCTTCGAGAAGAACCTGCGCCGCGGCATGGATGAAAGGGCAGCCCTTGAGGTCGGCCTGGCGCGGGGCGCCGCCTCACTGGCGGACGCAATCGTTGCAGCCCACGGGCAAAATGGGTTTCCCGCAGCCACCACTCGGCCTGTTGGCCCCCTGTCCTTCTGGGGGAGCACCGTTGCCTTTGGCGCGATCGTAGCAGCCATGGGCGCCGCCGCCATCCTTCTAGAGATGCGCCGGGGCCGTTCCTAGGCTCCCCGCTCAAGGTCCAGCATGCGCTCCTTGAGATCAAGCCCGCCGCCGTAGCCGCCCAGTTTGCCGCCGGACGCCACAACCCGATGGCAGGGAATGACCGGCGCGAGGTGGTTTCGGTTGTTGGCCTGGCCCACGGCCCGCGCCGCTCCCGGCCGGCCAACCGCTTGGGCGATCTGCCCGTAGCTGCGGACCTCGCCGTACGGTATGTCCGCTAGGGCTTTCCAGACGGCAACCTGGAAGTCGGTGCCGACGAAGCGGAGCGGCAGGTCGAAGGTTTGTCTTTCGCCCGATGCCCATTGCCCCAACTGGGCGGCCGTCTTGTCCAGGAGGGGATGGTCCCCTTGCGCAACTGGAACCCCGGGGAAGTGCCGTTGGAGCCAGTCGTCCATGTGGGGGCGCCCGTCGGACGGCAGGGTAATGCGCAGCACCTCGTTGCTGCCCACGGCCATGTGGAAGGTTCCCAGTGGGGTCGAAGCCTTACCGACGGTGATGGAGTTCATGCAAGGGCAGTATCGCGGGCCGGGAAATACGCTCGCAGGGAGGCTAGTAAAAGCACCACCCCGGCGGCGGTTGCAAGGCCCCCCCAAAGGAGCGCGTCTGAACTGCCAGCCAGGCGACCCAACAGGAGGGCCGTGAGGCCCCCGTTGAAGAGGAAGAAGGCACCCCGGCTGGCCTGGAACAGGGGCGGCTGCTGGTTGGTCCAAGCGGGCAGCCAGCGCAGGGCGAACCCGAGGAGCAACTGCGCCATGCCGCCCAGCAGGGCGATGTGGATGTGGACGAACGTCAGTTCAGGCACGAACTCCGGCAAGGCCTTGGGTGCAAAGCCCAGGAAGATTCCCAGCAGCACGCCGCAGATGAGCCAGAAGACACCCGTGAAGGTCCACGGCACATAGACGAACTCGCGGGTCACGCGCTGCGTCTTGCTCTTGTTCTTCATGATGTTGGCCCCAAGAACGCCCATGAAGGTGAACATGGAAATGAACAGGAAGGGCCCCAGGCCAACAATCAGGCCGCGGCCGACGGAGGTGTTGGCGCCCACCAGGAAACCCGCCATCAATCCCACCAGCCCCAGCAGGCCGCTGTGCAATTCTCCCTTGATGGCGCCAGCGGCGATGGCCGGCACCCCCGAATAGCGAGGGACCACGAGGTGGCTGATGCCGTAGGTGGCAAACAAGCCGAAGCCCGCCAGAAGCGCATGGGCGCTGGCCAGGCGGACGCCGGGCCCCATCCCGGTGGTGGCGATCCAGGGCGCGTGGCCGATGGCCAGGCCCAGCAGGCCCAGGGGCAGGAAGAAGTGAGCAAAGCGCAACTGCTTGAAACAGGCGTCGTCCCCTTTGGTGAGGGGGTCGCGGGCGACATCCACCACGGATTCGCCGCGCGACGGCAGCGCCCTGAGCATGACCCCGGTTTGCATTCCCCCGGCCGCCAGCAGGGTCAGCCACCCAGGCATCAGGAGGACGCTGCCATTGGCAGCACCTGCCAACCGGGCCAGGGCAAGAAACCACGCGCCAGCCACCAAAAGCCAGCCTACCCGTACCACCTTGTCTGGCTGGGGCTCGCGGGGACCCAGACGGCCAACATAGTAAACGATCACGGCCAGGAAGCCAGGCAGAAGGAAGCCGAACAGCAGGATCGCTTCGTGGGCGGCGAACCACGCCATATCGCCGAGTCCTGCCACGCCGGCCAGGGCCGCGGCGATGCCCGCCAGGAGGTTGACCAGTGCCAGGAGGATGAGCGTGCGCGCGGGAGCCACAGGCGCGGGCACCCGGGGGAAGGGAAAACGCTAGCGGCGTTCCTGTCGTGCGCCCGCGCGCCCCCACCGGGCCCAGAGTTGCCCGCAGCCACCATGCGGCAGCACGGGTGCGCTACCGCCGACGCACCGCCATGGCCAACGCGGCCACAGTCAGCAGAATCAGCCCAACGCCAAGGCCTGGCGTGTCAGCGTCCTCGGCCGGGGGCTCCTGTCCGCCCTCGTCCGAGGAACCGGTCGACCCATCCGCGCCATCGCCTTGGGTGCCTTCGCCTTCACCAGTCACGGCTCCATCATCGCTAGGCGGCGGCGGGGGCGGCTGCTCCACGGCCACCTGGGCAGGCGGCTGCGGCGGTCCCGTGCCTGCACCCCCAGGTGCCGGAGCCGGGGCGGTCAGCGTCACGCGCTCGCGGCCACCCAAGTCGCTGATGACGTACAACAAGAAGTCCGCGGAGCCCGGCACCGCGGTGGCCCCAAGCGCGAACGTCACGCTCTGGTTGGCGAGCACTGCATAACCGGCCTCGGCCGGCGGCTCAACGGTCCAGCCGGCAACGGGCGGCATGTCCAGAAGGATATGCTGCTCTTGCACGGTGATGAGATTGGTGACATTCAGTTGAATCCGATCGCCAGCAAGCGTCGCCCCGGTTCGCGTGTACCCAAAGGGCCCGCCAAGAACAAGCGCCGGGGTAACCCGTGTGCTCTCCTCAGGAATCTCCACACCAGCCAGGAAGCGCCCGCCGGGAGCCACATCCAGCACCGCGCCATCCGCCCGGCTCTCCAGGCGGAAGCCCGTCAATTGCGTACCCCTGGCCGCACCCATCTGAGCCTGCGACAGGAACACCTGGAGAACCAGGGCGTCCCCCAGCGGCTCCTCGGTGAGTCTCGAATCAAGCAGCGTCATGTTTCCGGTCCAGTTGGCGCCGTCGGTGGTATGGAGGACAAACGCCCGGGGCGCGCTGCCAGCCGTGAGGTTGAACACCAGACTGAGCTCTTCGGCCTGGGGCAGGAGAATCTGGAAGCCACCATAGAGCACGAAGCGAAAGACGACCCCCTCACCCATGTCGGGGAACCATGCTTCGCGAGCGTACACATCGACGACATCGTAGCCGTCAATCAAGGCATAGGAGTCGTCCGCGGAGTCATGCAACAGATGAATCTCATTGTCGAGGACGGTGACGACGGCGTGGGCCTGCGCCGCCGGCAGACCCGCCAGGGCCAGTGCAAGGACCAGCACGGCGACTACCCATCGGTAGGCGGTTCGGGGCATACGATCCCCTGGTCTCCCTTTGCCCCTAGTTAAGCATAGCTTGAGGTCCACCTGGGGGCCGGGGCCAAGTGGCTCCGAGGCAGGACGCCCCTGGCGCGCACGCCACCTACAGGAGAACCGTCACCAGCGCGAAGCCCTGATCGACGGCCGGCGTGGCTGGATGCCCATCCAAGTTGACTGCAGCGCCCGTCACGGTCACGGTGTAGGTGCCCGGTTCCGGATCGGTGATGAGGATGTTCTCCAGGTTGTTCACCCGGTCGGGAACCCCGCCAGGCAACGAATACGGAGACTGGGCCAGGCCGAAGTTGCCCAGATAATGGATGCCAGCAGGGGTGTCGACGCGAAGGTCCAGGTCGTTGACCAGGGCCGAGGCCGCAGCCGGGTCGGCAGGGACATCCGTCCAGGTGAGCACCAGGCGAACCGCCCCGGTGCCCGGCGGCACCGTCAACGTGTACGTGGCCGTGGCGCCCGTGTCCAGCAGCGAGGAGCCATCGACAACGGAAACGCCGGCCGCCGCATCATGGAGGGCCGTCAGATCGGGCAGCCCCCAGCCCTGGATGTGTCGGGCGAAGGGATCAGCGTTCAGCGCCAGCGCCGCAATGAAACGGGTAGGGACCACGAATTGCGACGGCTCGTACATGTACGCGGTCGAGACCAGCAGTGCCTTGGCGGCAGCCGCCGACGGAGCCGTGCCCGCGGGGATGCCTGCAAAGAGTCCTGCGTCCGCCATCTGGTGGACCAGTGCCGCGGCACCGGCTACCACAGGCGTTGCGCCGGATGTACCCCCGAAGTAGGGCGTGTAGTGAGCCGAACCGGTGGTGGTGTAGATGCTGTCGTACGGGCCAACCAGTTCTGGCTTGATGCGACCGTCGGAGGCCGGACCCGTCGACGATGGAATCCAGCCGAGGGGGCCCCACGAATCATCGGTGCGATCTGCGGTGCCCATGTGCACCATGCCCCCGACAGAGATGACGTTCTTGGCCATCGCCTCCCGCCGGGCGCACTGCGTACCGCAGTTGCTCATGGACTGTAGCACCAGAACATCCAGGTCGAAGCTGATCTGGTCGTTCTCGCGGCTGTGTGAATCGTACGTGTTGTCCTTGGGAAGCACCTTCCCCCACGAATGGCTCTGGAAGACCCCACCCCAGTTGTTGACGAGGTTCTGGGCGTGCTGGTAACGGCTCTGACCGGATGTTGCGCAAGCCAGGACGCCCTGAGCGCCCGGAGCCATCCCGCGCGCCATGGCATCGCCCTGGCCGCTTCCAAAGAGAATTCCGTAGGTGCTGGTTCCGTGGTCGCTGGAGCAGGCGGCGCCATCGACGGTGATCAGGGATGCGGCGAAGTCCGGATGGGTTTCGTCGAATCCCACATCCATCACTTCGCCAACGACGCCGGTGCCGTCGAAGCCGCCAACGACCTCCACATGGGTGGCGCCCACCATGGGCCGAATGACATCCATGTCCGCCTCCACGCCGTCGCCGGCGCGGTCGATCCACATAACGAATCCGTTGGCAGCCAACTGACGCAACTGGAAGGCGGGCATGCGGGCCGTCACGCGCTCCAGCGCTCCGTCGACCAGCACCTCCGTGGCACCGAGGCGCAGTGCCTCCGCCTCCGTTTGCTCCAGCGCGCCCGGGCCGGATGGAACCGCCAGGATGTTGACCAGCGGGGTTCCGCCAGCGGCGATCAGGCCGGGTTCGATCTTGGATTCAGGGGAGAGTGTGAATTCAGCCGCGACAAACGGCAGGTGGGTGAGTGTCCTTGCAGGTTCAGCAACGTGAACGAGGATGTGGTTGACGGGCAGGTAGCCGTGCACCGTGACACCCTCACGGCTCAGAGCTTCGACCCATTCGGGCAGCATCGGGGTCGACAGGCTGACAATGCGATAGGGGGAATCGTTGGCGACACCCATTTTCGCGCCCGGCGCCCGCAGATCCAGGTAGTCTCCGCCCGGGAGGCTGGGGGACCAGTCGACGCCATTGCGAGTGTAAACCACATGCCATGTTTCGTCCGCCGTCTGGAACCGGATGAACGCCACATCCTCATGGTAATGGATGCCGGCCGTGATCACCACATCGTCGGCGACGGCCACC
>JBFIJP010000182.1:0-7990 GCA_041600695.1 Thermoplasmatota archaeon
ATCAACGTCCTGCGGCTGGCCAGCCAGCAAGCCCTTCTGACCGCCATGCAGGACCGCCAGTACGCCATCAGTGGCCAGAGCCAATCCAGCAGCGGTAGCAATGTGCGCACGGAGCCGGTTCCCTGCGACTTCATCCTGGTCGCCGCCGGCAACCAGGACGCCTTGGAAGATCCGGATGGCTTCGACAAGGGAATGCACCCTGCGCTGCGCAGCCGCATCCGAGGATACGGTTACGAGGTGTACGTGGACAACCTGATGGACGACACGCACCAGAACCGGCTGAAGTTGATGCAGTTCGTGGCACAGGAGGTGGCGAGGGACGGACGCGTTCCGCATCTCACTCGCGAGGCGGCTGCAGAAATCATCAGGGAGGCGCAGCGCCGCGGCGGTCGGTCGGGCAAGCTGACGCTCCGACTGCGTGAACTGGGGGGCCTGGTGCGCACGGCCGGCGATTTTGCGTCATCGCACGGAAATGCGCTGGTGACCCTCGCCGATGTGCTGGCCGCCAAGGAGGCAGCCACCTCATTGGAGCAGCAGATGACCCATGCGGAAATCCATGCTCGGCAGATTGCTGGAACCGATTTCTACAACCAGGGCGAAGCGGTCGGCGTCGCCAACGCTGTAGCCGTCATCGGAACGGGAGAGGTGGGGGAGCCCGCGGGCATCATCGTTTCGGTGGAGGCGGCGGTGGCGCCCTCCGAGGGCCATGGAAGTGTTGTGATCGACAGCGAACTGGCCGCCTACCGCCACCATGGACTCAACAAGATCAACGGGCTGCTGAAGGCCTACAGGGGCGGGGCCACCAATGTCGAGATTCACCTGGACGGCACCGTGGTGCACCCCGAAGCGGACCTGGATGGCATCAACCTGGCCGGGGCCTTGGCCGCCATCAGCGTGCTCGACGGCATTCCCGTCCGGATGGATACGGTCTACTTGGCCGGCGTTTCCGTGGCCGGTGAGCTCAAACCGGTCCGGCACACGTTGCAGCGCATCGAAGCTGCGGCGGCCGGTGGATTCCGGCGCGCGGTCGTTCCCGGGTCCCTCAAGGAGCGCCTAGTGATCGATCGGCATGTGCTGGACCGCATCGAGGTGATCTTTTGCGACCGCCTCCCGGACGTTCTTGAGGTTGCCCTGGCCAAGCAGCCGGTCAAGCGCTCGCCAGCCAGATCGCGCTCAGGTGGCAGCCGCAAGTAGCGCCGCCCAACCCCCGCCTGGTTCGGCCTGGTTCGCCCGGGTGGGGTGGCCGACCTCCTCCCCGTTCTCCCTGATTCCCAAACGCTTTCTGCCTGTGCCGGGCTGTACGGGCGTGGCCGCAGAACGTCCCTCCGTGGACCGGTACTTCATGGACATGACCCATCTGGTCAAGTCCCGTGCGACTTGCCCCCGCCGGGCCGTTGGGGCGGTCATCGTCAAGCAGAAGCACGTTCTGACTACGGGCTACAATGGCGCGCCCAAGAACTTCCCCCACCCCATCGACGTGGGCTGTATCCGGGACGAACTGGAAATCCCCAGCGGCATGATGGCGGACGTTTGCCCCTGCCTCCACGCGGAGCAGAACGCCCTGTTGCAGGCGGCCCTCTTCGGCGTCAGCGTGGAGGGCGCTGACATTTACTGCACCACGCAGCCCTGTACACAATGTAGTCGAATGATCGCCAACAGCGGCATCAAGCGGGTGGTCTTTGAGGAGGAGTACGCGGATCCGCTGGCCATCGGCCTGCTGACCACGGCTGGCGTGGAGTTGTGGCAATGGGACCACGAGGCGGGCGCGGCTCGTCGGTATGAGAAGATCAACACATGGGAGCAGGCGCAGCAGGAACTTCGCGTGCGGTGGGCGCAGCAGCGCGCCGTGCTGGAGGGCCGCGGCAAGGACTCGACTCCAGCCGAGGAAGCCGAGCCGCCGCAGCCCCTTTTGCCGGCAGATCCGGCCCCCGATGCCACCGAGCCGGGGGGAGGCCCAACACGGGTGCGCGACATCTCGCAGGATCCGCGGCGTGAAGAAATCCTCAAGCGGATGGCTCGCGAGCGCGCCGAGCGGCTGGCCAAGCTGGGGACCAGCAAGGAATAGTCAGGGCCAGGGGGCGCGGTAGCGGGCGAGTTTGTCTTCGCGGTTGCAGGACGGGCACGCGCCGGGGCGAACACCGGCCACCCGGTTTGCGGGGACGGGGCCGACGCGCCACTCGGTTTGGCAGTGGCCGCACCGGAATGCGGCCTCCTGTTGCGGCTCGACCGGCACGTGGACCGGGTGGTAGATCTGGTCGGGCGCAAGCTTGTGCCGGGTGCGGCAGCGGGGGCAGGACAGGTGGCCGGGGGCGCGGTGGTGCCCGCGTACCCTGAAGACGAGCGGCAGGGAGCATTTGGGGCAGCGCACCTTGAGCTGCATCCAGGGGGTGGCCTGCTCGCTGGGAGGAACTGGGGGCATGGCGGGCAATTCGTCCCGTGGAGGCAAGGCCGTGGGCTGTTCGGTGGTATGGAGCACGGCGTCGCCCCCGGCCGGGGCATGGGGGGAGGACTCCGTTGCGCGGGCCGCGGGGTCGCCCGCTGCTGGACGCCCAATACCGGCGCCGTGGGTATCGCGGCCAGTTACGATGATCGGAAGGAGCCCGAGGGTAAGCAAGAGCGACCCGCCAACAACGAACGCCGCCACAAGGCTGAGTTGAGCCAGCGGCATGTTCTGTGTGCGTGACAGGATGGCCAATGCGGCAACCACGGCGACGGATCCGGCCAGGATCGGCTGGCCGACGCTGCCCGCCGTTGCAATGGCCGCCGCGCGGGGATTCATACCTTCCTTCAGGAGCATCCTGGAGTGCCGGGCCATGGTGTAGGAGAAGTCGACGCCTACGCCGATGACCATCGCGAGGGTCAGGCCGGTAACGGGATTGAGCGGGAGGGACAGGGCTCCCAGGAAGCCCAGTTGCCAGACCAGGACGATCAGAAGGGGCAGGAATGCCGTAATGGTGGCCCGGTAGCTCTGCAAGGCGGCCGCGATGACGCCCAGTGCCAATACCAGGCCGAGGGCGGTGAAGAGCAGGGTGCTTTCAACGGCCTGTTCCTGGCTGCGCTGCTCAATGAGTTCCCGCCCCGTGAAGCGGGCGTCTAGACCCTCGTCGGCGGCGATCTCCCGGGCATCTTCGAGCACCTCACTGGTTTCGTCTCCGTCGTAGCGCACGCGTACCAGGCTCAGGGTCCCGGACACCAGGGTATCGCCGGCCGGGCGCTCCAGGAAGGTCGTGTAGTTCGTGGCGTCCGGCAGAATGCCGTCGTGTGCGGCGCGCGCCCGGTTGCCTGGGCCGTCGACGAATGCCACCTCGGACGCGCCCCGTAACCGCATGGCCAAGACGTCCATGGCGGCGAGGTCGGCAACAGGGTCTCCTTCCACCAGGATTTCCAGGGTTGCCTGCCCACCGAAGCTGGTATCGTACTCCCGCGCGGCCCTGAAGGCGGCCCCCGAAGCACGGGATTCGCCGACGGTGGGTTCGACTTCCACGCCAACAGCGAAAATGCCGGCACCGACGGTAAGGAAAAGCATCAACGTGACCACCGGTGGCCAGTGGCGAGTCGAGAGGTCCGCCCACCACTGCAGGAGCCGCTCTAGCCAGGGAGCATGGGCGGGGGCCTTGGCGGACGGGCGGGGCGTCAAGCGGAGCAGGGCGGGCAGCAGGGTGAGCGACAGGCCCAGGGACCCAGCCGTCGCGAGGAGCAAGAGGGCACCCCAGTGGCGTACCTGGGGAACAGGTGCGGCCAGAAAGCAGCCAAAACCAACGGCGGCCGCCAGGGCTGCCACGGCCACACCACGCCCGCTGAGGGCTCCGGCTTCGCCTGCCGCCTCTGGGGCATCCAGGCCGCGCCGCTGGCTTGTGCGCCACGATGTCACGAAATGCAATGGGTAAACCAGCGAGATGCCAAAAAGCAGGGGCGCGATGGTGAACAGGAGCGGCGAGTAGGCAACACGGAGGAACGGCAAGGCGGCGTACGCCAAGGCGGTTGCCACCAGTGCGGCGAACACCGGCATCAGGGCATCGCTGAAGCGCCCGAAAAGCAGGATCAGGAAAAGCGCGGCCACGGCCACCGCGATGGCAACCAGGACCGGTTCCACTTCGCGCCCCTCGCGAGCCGACTCGGCCAGAAACGCGGCGCCCGTAGCACTCAATTGCTGCGGGTTCCAGGCTCCGGGGGCAGCAAGGACGCCTTCGATGGCGGCAACGATCTCCCCGTCGGTGGCATCCGGATCCACGTGCAGAATGAGAACGTTGAACCTTCCGGCCGTCACCGGGGCCAGGAGGGCTGGTGCTTCCAGTTGCACCTCCTGGAGCAGTTGGCGCAATTCAGTCCCAGACATGCCCCGGAGGCTGCGGCCTGCGTGCTGCTCAAGGACACTGGCGAGGCTTGTGACTTCGAGAATCTCCTCCTCCGCCTCCAGGCGCTCTGCCAGCGTTGCCAACTTGCCCACCGTCGCCGGGGCCAGGCGCTCGGCGTCCGATGCGTGGCGAACCATGACGAACGCCAGCTCCTGGGGGCCAAAATTGGCGGCCACCTCCCGACGGGTGGCTTCCTCCGGAAGGCCACGGGGCACAAGCACCTCTGCGGTGTCCACCTCGTGTCCCCACATGACGGCCCCGGCCGCGACCCCCGCCAGCACGGCGAAGAGAATCAGAAACGTCCACCAGGGATGGCCCGCTGCCCAGGCCGGGACGCGTTCAGTCATGGAAACATGCCGAGCCAGCCGGGCGGGCGTCAAGAAGCTGTTGAAGAGTGTAGCTCAGGACGGGGAGCCATCTTCGATGACCCGGTCCAGCAGATCGCTGATGCGCTGGTAGAAGATGTCCAGTGATGCGTCGTTGACCACCATTTCGTCAGCCAGTGCAATGGTCCTGGCGATGCCCCATCCGAGTTCCCGCTGGTCCCGTGCCCCGAGCCCCGACGCGTCCAGGCTGTCGTCGGCGCGTGCCCGGCGCAGCATGCGGTCAAACCGGTGGTGCTGGTCCGTGTGGATGGCGACCAGCAGGAAATCGTCACCCAATTCGCGCCGGAAGGTTTCCACTTCCTCCAAATTGCGGATGCCGTCAATGAGGACGACGGGCGCCCCTGCGGCCACCCTGCCGACGCGCTCGACGGTGCGACGGCTCCACACATCCCGGCCCTCCTCGTCGCGCAATTGGTTGGCCACCTGGCCGACGTGCTCGGAGTTCCGGGGCAGCCCGCGCCGTTCAACCTCTTCCCAGATGAGGTCACCCATGCGGACCACGGGATAGCCGCGATCGCGGGCAACCTTCATGGCTTCAGACTTCCCGCTGCCGGGCATGCCGGTGATGCCGATGACGCGCACGGGCCGGCGCAGTGGAACCCGCTTGAAAAGTCGGCGGGACAAGGCCTGGGTGCGCGACGCGCCCAAGCGTGAAGGCAAGATTCTGTTGGGTCCACTGAGAAAAAATCGAGGGAACAGTGGGGTGCCGGCCCGCCAGGGGGTAGGCGGGCCGGCGGTTGGTGGGGGTGGTTGGGTTGATTCAGGTTGAACGGGGGAGTGGCGCCACGCTGGGCTGGTGGGGGGCCGACACGGGGGCCTCCACATCGAAGGCCCAGGGAATGCCGAGCGATCTTGCCATGCTTTCGTCGACGGCCAGGAGACACTGCTCGTCCAGGGCGTCGATGGACAGGTGGCCCATGGCGTATGTCACCATGCGCGCCTCGTGGGTCAGTTCGGCGATGCGTCGGCGAGCCCCTTCAACGCCACCCTCGACGGTGGCTTGCAGGAGCTGGCGGCCAAATGCGACGCCGTCGGCGCCCAGTGCCAGCGCCTTGACGAGGTGGGCGCCGTCTTGGAGGCCGCCTGAAAGCACGACATCGCAGCCGGCCGGCAACGGACTGGCTCGCAGGCGGGCCGCCAGGGCGAGAAGCGGGAGGCCAACCTGTTGCAGGAAGACCGTTGGGGCAAGGGCGGTGCCGCCTTCGGCGCCGTCCAGGGTCACGAGATCGGCGCCGCCGGCAGCCGCGGCATGGGCAAGCAGGATGGCGTCCCGGCTGGCGGGAAGCTTCACCCAGGCGCGGGCGCGGGGGAAGTCGTTTCGGAGGTGGCGCACCTGGGCCTCCAGGATGTCGGTGGTGAACGTGCCGGGGGCACTGAAGCGTTCGCGGCGGGTGGTGCCGTCGCCAGCGTCGATGTCGTGGTCGCCGAGGCGGTATTCGCCGTCCAGGCGGCGGGCGGTCTCGCCGTGCACGAGGGTGACACCTCCGAGGCCTGCCTTGGCCCCCTGGCCAACCTTGATCTCGAAGCCAATGCGACCGGCGGCGACGTGTGGCTCCAGGTCGGGGTCGGTGTAGACCCTCCACCACAATTCATCCATGGCGTCCTCAACGGACTGCTGGATGACCACGCCGCCGAGGGCGGGGAATCCGGACGCCTCGCGGCTGGCCAGGACATCCAGGTAGGCCATGATGCGGTCCTTGAACGTGGTGCCGGCCTGCTCGCGCGGTTCGTCGTAGCCGTGCACGCTGGCAATGTTCTCTCCCAGAACAAGGATGAGTCCCTCGTGGGCTGCGGCCCGGGCGAGGTCGACACCTCTCTCGTGGGCGATGGGGGTTGAACCCATGGCGGGAACCACGAGGGGGAGGCTGGTTTCGAAGCCCCCCAGTTGGCACACTGTTTCGACGTCCCACGGGGTGGGTTCCCGGCCGAGCTTAGCAATATCGACAAGTCGGCCGGGGAGGTGGAGGGGCGGGGCCAGAAGGAGCGCGTCAAGAGTGGGCCACTGGGGGGTGGCGCCGAAGGTGGCTTGGCCGTAGGGAGCTTGCTGGGTGGCGGGGTACAGGGGGCGTGCCATTACGGTCCAACCTCGCCGGGAACCTTGGGGAAGGGACGGGTGTCCAGGATGCTTTCGAGGCCGCACACGAAGCGGGTGAGGCGCTCGACGCCGATGCCGAAGCCGGAACTGGCGGGGGAGCCCTCACGCAGCATGTCGACGTACCAGCCGTACTTGCGCAGGTCTTCGCCGGCCTCACGCATGCGGCCCACGACGCGTTCCAGGGTGTGTTCGCGTTCGGCGCCGCTGACGGCCTCGCCGAAACCGCCGGGGTAGAGCACGTCGAAGTCCAGCAGGATGCCGGGTTCGTCGGGGTCCTCGCGGTCGTAGAATCCGCGGCTTCCCCGGGGGTAGCGGTCGACGATGATGGGTCCGTCGCTGGCGGCGGAGAGGATGCGTTCGCCCTCCCACGGGATTTCCGCGTGGCGGGGCATTTCGTAACCCAGTTCTGCGAGGCGGTCGACGGCTTCGGCGTGAGTGAGGCGCCGGAAGGGGGCCCCGAGGTCCCGCCGGGGCGCTTCGATCAGTTCGAGGTCTGCGGTGTGGGTTTCCCAGATGCGGGTGGCGACTTGG
This sequence comes from Thermoplasmatota archaeon, assembly GCA_041600695.1. Lineage (GTDB taxonomy): Archaea > Thermoplasmatota > E2 > JACPAO01 > JAHFTW01 > JBFJVP01. The sequence continues at coordinate 7,368 of JBFIJP010000182.1, forward strand.
CGAATCAGGTGTTCGGCCAGGGCCTCGGCGTCGGCGAGCTTGCCGTCACGGATTTCGATGTCCACCTGGAAGAACTCGGCCAGGTGGCGGCCGGTGTCGCGGGTGTCGGCGGGTTCGAGGCGGACGCAGGGGGCGACCATGTAGACGCGGTCGTGGCCCCAGAGCATGAGCTGCTTGTACAGGATGGCGCTGCTCATGATCTTGTAGCGGTGGCCGTAGTAGTCGACCGTGACTTGCTTGGCGCCCCGGATGCCGGGGTCGGTGACGGGGCCCATGATGGGAGGCAGGACCTCGAGGTGGCCGGATTCTGCGAGCACGGTGCGAAGGTGCTGGAGGATGCCGGCCTGGATGCGTCCGATGGCTTGGGCGCGGGGGTCGCGCAACCTTTGCCAGGCGGTCTCGGTCAACAACTGCTGCATAGCCTCCACTTATCGGCTGAGTGACTTAACCATTATCCCAGGAAATCTGGTGATATGACGGCCGTCGGGCAAGTTTGAAGGCCTAGATCCGTCATTCTGCCAATCATGGACGATTTGGACCGGCGTCTTATCGCCGAACTGAAGCGTGATGGAAGGGCCCACGTGACCAGTCTTGCCAACCGTTTGCAGGTGCCGCGATCCACG
>JBFIJP010000183.1:0-7987 GCA_041600695.1 Thermoplasmatota archaeon
GACGTGCCAGAGCGGCGCGAACGTCTTGAGGCCCAGGCGATGGCCAATGGCATCGATGCGGGTTCGCTGGTAATCGCTAGCCAGTGCACCGCTGATGATGGCGTCGACGCCCCATTCGTCACGGATGGCTGCCAACGCCGCCTCCAGGTCTTCCACCTCCTCAAGCGCACCTGTTCGGCAGGGAGCCTGAACGAGACTTACGCCGAGGCATTGTGCGACCGCGCCCACCACATCCAGGTTCGGCGTATGAAACATCCAGGCATCATCTTCCGCCGGAACGATGGACAGAGCCACCGGAACGTCCCACGCCCGCTGGCGCGCCACATCCACGGCTGCCACCGAGTCCTTCCCGCCGGAGAGCAGGGCTACGCAACGCATCGGCGGCGCCTCCCGGGGTCAAGAGTTGCCTGTCGGGTCACACTTGCTGTTAGTTCGTCATGGGCATAACCACACCGAGACGACGCGGGGGCCGCGCTCACCCTGCTGCGCGGTCGGGCCCCGCGCAGCCGGAAACCTGTTCAAGCTCTCGAATCCCGGATCGTCGGCCTGAATTCGCGGGCGGCCTGCAAATCCGAGAGGTCCACTTCAGCAATGACGTGCCCGGGCTGGTACGGGGTTTGCTGCGCCAGGAACTCGCCGCGGGGACCGAAACCGGCGCTGCCACCCCAGAAAACCAGGCCATCTTGGGCGCCGACGTTGTTGCTGTACAGCATGAAGGCAGCGTTTTCGATGGCCCGTGCGGGAAGGAGCGCCTCGAAGAAACGGCGGCTGCTGCTCGGGCTGGCGCTGATGTTGACCAGCACATCGGCGCCGGCCAGCACCTGCGTCTTGTGGAATTCAGGGAAGTAGAGGTCGTAACAGATTCCGACGCCGATGTTTCCGAGGCGGGTCCGCCAGACCGGCTGCTCTTCCCCCGGGCCAAAAAACAAGCCCTCCCGAAACGTCGTGAAGGTCGGCAGCACCCGCTTGTCGATCCATGTGACATCGCCCTCGGGGTCAATGCAGGCGGCTGCGTTGCGTGTGATGCCGGTGCGCACCCGCCGGGGGGCGCCGACGATCAGGTGGGCGCCGTGCGCCTTGGCGGCCTCGCATACCGGCGTCAGGCGCTCGTCTTGGTCATCAAAAGCCAGGCGTTGAACATCATCCCCGATGTTGTAGCCGGTCAGAAACATCTCGGGAAAAACGTGGAGGTCCGCGTTGCGGGCAGCCAGTGCCTCCGCGACCGCCTCCACATTGGCGGCCACGTTGCCGAGGCGGGGCTGGGCGGCATGCAGGGCGACCTTCACAACCCGGCGAGCCGGGCGGGGGGCTTGGGAGTTTCGGACTGGCGCCCCCCGCCGCGGGCCGCTTCAGATGTGGTAGACCCGGTACGTCGACAGGGTGGAGTGGTCGCTGCGGGGGCGTTGCCAGGCGGCTCGGCTCCAGTGGCATCGACCGGGGGCGTCTCCGCGGCCTCCCGCAGACGAGTCCTACCAGTTGCCCAGGGGGTTTTCCCAGTACGTGAAGTCGACGCGGACACGGCCGGCCAGGCCGGGCCCGGCCTCCTCGCCGTTCAAGCCGCCGCAGAAGAGGTGGCTCAGCCCAGTGAAGACGCTGACACTCACGTCTTTTCGGTAGCCATAATAGCCGGTTGTCGGCGGTGCCACCGTGACCGTGTCGCAGAAGATTCCACTGGAGATCACCACCGTTTCTGCGCCGCCGTATCCGCAGCCATACGTGCAGATTTCCTTGGCCGTGATCTCGTACCGGCCGGCCACGCGCTCGACCCAGTTGTCGCGAATGCTGATGGTGACCTCGGTGACGTCCCGATTGGTTCCGAGATAGAAGCACGTGGTGCTTGGATAATTGCAATTATCCAGGAAGTCGCCGGTGCCACCGGTGTAATTCTTGCCGCGGGTCTCAGTCGTGTAACTGGCCAGGGCGGCCGGAGCCACCAACAAGATCAAGACGGCCACAGCCACGGGAGCAATTCGATTCACCATACCACCATTAGATGAATCGGTGACCCGGCATTAGAATATTTGCGCACCGCCGACCCAGTACGCAGGCAAGCGCCTGCGCAAGGAGATCCTGCGCGAATCCTTTCCCCTGGCGGCCAGCAGCCCGACGGGGTTGCGTGCCATCTCATTGGGAATCGACGCCAACGGAAGCCAACCGCCACCAGGCGCTCCAGACGCCGCCAGGCTGGCGGAGGCCCACCGGCCCCCAAGCCCGTCTGCTGGGGCGCCCACTTGCTGGCGGCGCCCACCACGCAAGGCCCAAGAGCACGATCCCACTGCCGGCAGCGTGCCCTTCCAGACCCTCGAAGCGCCGGAGGAGTGGTGTGCCATCATCGAATCGTTCCTGCGCACCCACATCGCCGGTGCCGCCGCCGACGGGGTAGTCGTTGGAATCTCGGGCGGCGTGGATTCAGCCGTGACGGCGGCCTTGTGTGTTCGAACGCTGGGGGCCGACAAGGTCTTGGGCGTACTGATGCCGCACCGGGACTCGAACCCCCTGGACCTTGAGCATGGGCAATTGCTCTGCCAGCACCTCGGCATCGAGAGCGTCATCCACAACATCACCCCCCTCGTCGACGGCCTGGAGGCTTCGTTGGGCTTCGAACCGGATGCCTACGCCCATGGCAACGCGAAGGCCCGCTGCCGGATGCTGGTTCTGTATGCCCAGGCACAGGGAAGGGGCCGCCTGGTATGCGGCACGGGCAACAAGTCCGAACTGCTGGTGGGCTACTTCACCAAGCACGGCGACGGCGGCGTGGATTTGGAGCCGATCGGCGACCTGTACAAGACACAGATTTGGGCCCTGGCCCGCTATCTTGGCCTCCCGGATGTGGTGGTCAACCGGATACCGACGGCCGGCCTCCACCCGGGCCAGACGGACGAGCAGGATCTCGGGCTGGCCTACGCCGACCTGGACCGGATTCTCAAGGGCATGGAACTCAACACCAGCCCCGACGAAATCGCTCGCCGGACCGGCATTGCGTTGGAACACGTCGCACGCATCGAAGGCATGGTGCGTCGCAGCGAACACAAGCGCCAGGCACCGCTGGTTCCCAAGATCGGCGCCAGGACCGTCGGCATCGATTGGCGGCGAAGCGTCCACTGGGACGGGTAGTGGGCCAGAGAACGACGGCGTGGGCCGCGGACGGGGCTTGTCTGGCAGACCGGTGCATGGCTACCGGACGACGGACCGCCCGTCGGGCGGCCGCCACGTGTCCGCGCTACAGCGCGCCGGGCCTGGCGCGTGGGTCGTCCACCCAGTAGTAGGTTTGCCGTGTGTCGCTCAGGCTCAGCCGCTCCTTGAGGAGGCCCAGTTGGCGCAGCTTCTGTAGGGCCGCGTACGTGGTGCGCCGTGCCAGGCCGGTGGCTTCTCGAAGCTGTTTGCCAGTGAGCGGCTGGTGCTCGACGAGCTCGCACAGCACGCGTTGGGTGGATTCATTGACGGGGGGTAGGGTGGTGATGATGTCCTTGCAGTCCATTGCGCGTCTCCTTTGACGTGCCAGTCGGCGGGGCGTCGCCCCAACGAGCTTGTGATCGTCCCAATACTTAGCTTTCTGCACTGAATCACTCCAATGCCTGAAGCTTAGGCGGGCTCGGCATCCCAACGGGTGTGGTCGTCGGCTGCGGTGGGCCGCCAGCGGCCCCGGGCAGTCAAACCCGTTAAAGCAAGGGCGCCTTGGCCGCTTCGTGGCCCGGTTCTACCTGGCAGGACCCACCGCCGGCCTGGCCGAGCGGAACTACCTACGCCGCATTGCGCGGCAGTTGGAGCGGGACGGCCACGCCGTTTCCGGCGACGACGCTCAGGATGCACTCAAGAGCCTGCGGGACGCAGACGCCATTGTGGTGGTTCTGGACGGCAGCTCGGTGGATGGAGGAGCCGCCGCGGCAGCTGCCCATGCTCACGCCATTGGCAAGCCCGTGCTGGGCCTCCACGGTGGCGTGCCACTCCCCCCCGTCGTTGCGGCGTGCCTGAGTCGCCGGGCAAGTGTCGCCAACGACGCCGATGTGGAGGAAGCCCTGGGGCTCTTCTACGACGAAGTGCGGCCGTTTGCTGGCCGGCTGGTGCGCGACCAGATTCCCCGGTTGGTCCGCGAGGCCGGCCACGAGGTGCACTTCCGGGAATTGCCGGCGGCGGACAAACCAGGCTTCCTGAAGCGGAAGGTGGCAGAGGAGGCGGCCGAACTGGAACGGGCCAGCCCTGGCGCCGAGAAGGAGGAAATCGCGGATGTCCTGGAGGCGCTGGAGGCTCTGATCCGCGTGCGCGGCTACGACCGGGACAGCCTTCGCCAGGTGAAGCAGGCGAAGCTCAAGCGCCGTGGCGGCTTCGAACGCTGCTTCGTGGTGGAAGCTACCGGACCGGCCGCCGCGCCCGACGCCAAAGGCCCGGATGCAGCGGACCGGCCGGCGGCCGCGCAGGGCGAACCCGCGCGCCCGCCTCAGGAAGCAGAAACTGAAATCGACTGGACCGCCGACGGCGAGCCGGAGGGGGACCCCACGCTCGACACGATCGATGTCTCCCTGGAGCGGCGGCGCCCCGGATTTGGCGAGGTTTGACCATGCGGGTGGCCACCCACCAGTTCGAGACGCCCTTGTTCCTGTCCCCCATGGTGGACGTGACGGATGCGGCATTCCGAAGCCTTGCCCTCGAGTGGGGCGCCGATGTCACGTGCAGCGAGATGGTGGGTGCCGCCGGGCTCGTGCACGACAACGACAGTTCGTGGCGCATCGTGCGACCGTGGCCCAACGAGGAACCCTACGGCGTACAACTCATGGGCGGCGAACCGGAACTCATGGCCGACGCGGTCCGTCGGCTTCTCACCCACGACGACCCAGCCCATCGGCCCCACTTCATCGACCTGAACCTGGGCTGCCCGAGTCCCAAGATCCTGCGCGCCTGCGCCGGCGCCTTCCTGCTTCGTGACCCCGCCCAGGCCGGGCGTGTCATCGCCGCGGCCGTCGAGGCGGCCGAGGAGACGGCCCCGGGAACCCCCGTGTCGATCAAACTTCGCCTCGGCCACGACGACAACCATCGGACCTTCCTGACCGTCGGGGAGGAAGCCCAAGCTGCCGGCGCTGCGTGGGCCACGTTGCATGGACGAACCGTCGTCCAGGGATACTCCGGCCAGGCGGACTGGACCGCCATCGGACAAATGGTGGATCACCTGGACATACCGGTAATCGGAAACGGCGACGTGACCGGCCCCGACGCGGCGGTGGCCATGCGGGACCAGACCGGTTGCGCCGGGCTTTTCATCGGCCGTGCCGCCATGCACGACCCGACCATTTTCCTGCGCCTGCGCCGCGCCCTGGACGGCCACGACCCTGGCTCAGGCCCCGAGTTGGATGAGCGCCTGGCGGCCCTGGACCAGTACCTGGAACGAGCCACAGCCATCGGAATCACGCGCCTTGGTGACCTGCGCCGCCAGGCCAGCCGCTTCGTGCAGGGCAGCCCCGGAGCCAAGAGGCTGCGGGTGGCCTTCAACCAGGCGCCGGACGCGGCGGCGCTGCGGGCGATCCTGGCTGAAGCGCGGGCCCTCCCCGCCTGATGCCTACTCGAAATTGCGCCGCTGCACGACGACCAAGGCGAGTCCAACGAAGGCCACCGCCATCATGCCGGTGGATAGCAGGGACAACCACACCCGATGGGGGGGGAATTGTGGAATGAGGAACGTGAAGCCGCCCGACGCTTCCTCCTCACCAACCAGGGTGGCTCCGGCCAGGACCATGGAACGTTCCGGGCTGACGTAGTGGCTCCAATCGTAACGCCAGTCGGACTCGTCCAGTTCGTCTGCCGTGTCGCCGCGGTCAGCGAAGTAGGTGAAGTCGCCGATGTTGCCAACCAAGGGGAAGACGATCAGGGCAAAGCCCAGGCTCAGAATCAGGCTTAGCACGCTGGATTTGGCGAGGCTTGAGAAGAACAACGCCATGGCGGCCACGGCGCAGGCCCCCAGCGCCAGAATGGCCAGCATGCCGATGAAGCCCACCAGATCTCCGCCGTCGGGCGACCCGGGCAGCACTGCTTGCAGGATCAGGTAATCCAGCGTGAACATGGCCGTGAAGGCTCCGACCACCGTGACGATGGAGCCAAGGTATTTGCCCAGCACGAACGCCGACCGGGGAACCGGCTTGGAAAGCAGCAGGAAAATGGAGCGGTTCTGCCATTCGGACGTAATGGAATCCGCGGTGAGCACGATGGCCAGCAATTGAATGAAGAAGTAGCCGCCAAGGACGGAGGCGTTGAGGTAGAAGAGGAACGCCAGGTTCTCCAGCGCTGGCGCGTCTTCGCCTGTTTCACGGGCGGCCGTTTCGAGGTTGTCGACGCCAAAAATGGCGACGGGAACGACGATGGTGATGAGGACCAGCGTCGCAAAGAACAGGCTGGAAATGATGAGCAGGCGTTTGGTCCGGATGTGCTGCAGGACCTCCTTACGGGCGACCTCCCACAGGGCACGGGCGAACATTAGCGGCCACCTCCGGGTTCATCGGTGAGTTGAAGGAAGACAGACTCCAGGCTGGCGGCGTCGCGGCGCACCTCGGCGATCAGGGCGCCCTTTGCAACCAGTTTTCCGACCACCTGGGCGGTGCCTTCGTCGTCGGCGCTGAAGATGAGCCATTGGCCGTCCGTCGTGGGGGGAGCTTCCAGGTTGGCGGCCGCCACCTCCAGGAGGGCCTGGGAGGGGTTTAGGACCCGCAGGGAAACGCTGCCGCCGCCGCCGAAGCGGGTGCGCAGTTCCTCAACATCGCTCAGCGCGATGACCCGGCCGCGTTGCAGGATGGCGACTCGTTTGCAGACCTGCTCAACCTCGTGCAGCAGGTGGCTGTTGAGGAAGATGGTGGTGCCGCCGCGGGCGAGCCCCTTGATGATCTCGCGCAATTCGTAGGCGCCCTTGGGGTCGAGGCCGTTGGTGGGCTCGTCGAAGAAGATCAGGTCCGGGTCGTGCAGGATGGCTTGGGCGATGCAGGTGCGTTGCTTCATGCCGTGGCTGTAGGTCTTGACGCGGGTGTCGGCGCGTTCTTCCATGCGAACGAGGGCCAGCACCTCGGCGATGCGGTCCTTGCGCGTGCGGGCATCCATGCCGTACAGGCGGCCGTAGAAGTCCAGGTGCTGGCGGCCGGTCAGGTTGCTGTAGAAATCGTATTGGTCTGGGACGAGCCCGATGCGTTGGTTGACGCGCACCTGGTTGGCGCGGGCGTCGACGCCGAGGACCTGGATGCTGCCGGCGTCGGGTCGGACGAAGCCAGTGACGCATTTGGTGAACGTTGTTTTGCCGGCGCCGTTGGCTCCCAGGAAGCCGAAGACCTCGCCGCGGCCGACGGTGATGTCGACGTTTTGGAGCGCGTGGACGTTGCCGTAGCGCTTCTGGAGCCCCCGCGTCTCGATGGCCGCAGTCATTGCCGCGGCAGCCCGGAGGGGCTATTGAACGCCTTCGGGCGGATCGTTCGAACAGGCCAAGGCCTGTGCTAGAGGCGGGCTGGAGGTGTCGTCACGGCTATGCCGGGGCGGACTGTCGGCGCCCCCGTGCTCCTGACCATCGACGACACCGACAGTTCCGACGGCGGGTGCACCACCCACGCCCTGTTCCACGCGTTGCTGGCGCTGCCGGAACTGGCCCCGCGCAGCCTGCCGCGACTCGTGCGCCTCAATCCCAACGCGCCGTGGAAAACCCGGGGCAACGGCGCGGTCGCCGTCAGCCTGGGCGTGCCGCGGGGCCCTCAGACCCGGATCGGGGAGCTGCGCGGCCACGAGATTCTGGCTTTTCCCGAAGCGCCGCCGGCCGCACCTACTCCTGAACTGCTGGAGGCGGTGTGGGAAGCGGTAAGGGGTGCCTCCCAGCCCGGCTCCGAACCAGCGGTGGCCCTGCTGCCCAGCTCCGCGCCCAGTTGGTGGTATCACGCCGCTGTGCGCACCGTCGTCGAGCCGGGCGACGCCGAAGCGGCCCTAACCAGTGAGGGCGCGCTCTTCGAAGCGGCCGGAAGCCGCCGTGGCC
>JBFIJP010000184.1:0-7983 GCA_041600695.1 Thermoplasmatota archaeon
CGGCGTAACGCCCCAGAGCCTGAAGCGCGGCAAGGCCGTGGTGATCAAGGTTGGGCAGGGCGCCAAACCCGGCGTCGGCGGACACCTGCCGGCCAGCAAGGTCACCGATGTCATCCGGCGCACCCGCCGCATCCCCACCGGACGGGACGCCATCAGCCCCGCGCCGCACCACGACATCTACTCCATTGAGGACCTGGGCCAACGCATCGCGGCCCTCAAGCGCATGAGTGGCCGGCCGGTCATCGTCAAGGTCGCCGCTACCAATTACGCGCCCTTCATTGCGTGCGGCGTGGCCCGCATGGGCGGCGACGGCATCATTCTCGACGGGGCCGGCGCCGGCACGGGAGCCAGTCCGAGCGTCATGAAGGACCACGTTGGACTCCCCGTCGAATACGCCACCGCAGGCGTGGACCAGATGCTGCGCCGCGAGGGCCTGCGTGACGGCTTCAGTGTCGTGGCTGCGGGGACCGTGGCCAGTCCGCTGGACGCTGCCAAGCTCACTGCCTTGGGCGCTGACTGCGTATCCATTGGCACCGGCAGTCTGGTTGCCATGGGCTGCATCATGGTGCACAAGTGCCATGTCGGCTCCTGTCCAGCTCTTCTCACGACGCCCGCCCAGGATGACCCCGCCCGGGCCCTCGATGTGGACTGGCTCACACGCCTTCAATCCAATTTGGTGCTGGGCTGGACGGAGGAGTTGCAGGGCATCCTGCACGCGCTGGGGCTACAGCGGCTCTCCGATTTGGTGGGTCGCCGCGACCTGCTGAGCGCCACCGGCCCCCTGGATGCCGACGCTGCAGAGCTCTTCGGCGTCATTCCCGGCGCCCAGCGGTCCCTCAGCCGCGATCCTGTCGGCGGCTTGGCTGCCGACGCCTGGAACAAACGCCTCACCGGATGGGTGCGCGACCTGGCCGGCGGCAAGGCCCCCGGCGAGGCACTCATCAGCAGCATGGGTTCCACGGCGGCTCCGTTTGCCGAGCCCGCCCTGCGGCCCCTCGATCACCTGCGGATGGACGGCGCCCAGGTGACCCGGCCCGCCATTGACAGCTACCGCGAACCGGTCGCCACCCACCTGCGCCTGGCCAGCGGGCTCCGCTTGGCGGCGCCCCTGATGCTAACCGTTCCCGCAGGGCGGCCGGATGTGGCGGTTCCTGTGGCTGGTGCCGCCGCCGCCCTCGGATTGCTGGCTACTGCCCCCGAACCCTGGAGCGATGCCGTGTCGATCTACGGCGAACGGTGCCTTCGGCCCCATGACGACGTCCTGGATGCCCGCGGCGACGAGGACGGCCCCAGGATCCTTCGCGTCCCCAGTGGTGAGGGTGCCCTGGCGGCGTTGCCTCGCAACCGGCGTGACTTTGATGCCATTCTCGTCGATGAAGACGTCCCGGCGCCCGACCCCATCCCGCTGGAGGTTTTTGTGGCCGAGGCGGACCGCGCCGCCGGCCCGCGGGCCCCGGACCTGTTGGCTTCCTCCAGTCGCCTGCGCGGCGCTGGCGACGCGGCCAAACTGGTTGCCCTGGGTGCCGCGGCCGTCGGTATGCCCGGCGTGGTCGAGCAGGCCCTGAAGGGCGTCGACGACCCGCAAGGCCAACGCGAGGCCCTGGAGTACCTGGCCTTCGGACTCATGCGGGAGGTGAAGCTCCTGCTCGGAGCCGCCGGGTGCACCAGCCTGCCCAGCCTGCGCGGCAACCGCGAATTGCTGCGCGCCGTGGCCCTGGACCGCACCGTGCGGCAGCGACTGGGCGTCAAGCCGGCGGGGTGGGGCTGATGCGGGTCACGGAAAAATCCCGCGTGCACGTGCCCCTGCCGCCGGACGAATCCCGCGTCCACCTGGTGCGTCATGTCCCGGGCCCACGGCCTGAGGAGCGCCTTCGCCAGCGCCTGCGGGAGCAGGGCATGGCTGTCCTTCCGCGCAGGAGGGCCTGAGCATGTGTGGCATCTTCGGGGTTCTGCGCAAACCCGGCGCCGCCCGCGTCAGTGGCAGGGTCGCCACCGGCTGCATGGATATCGTGCGCCACCGCGGCAGCGGCCTTGGAGGAGGCTTTGCAGCGGTCACCGCCGCCCCGGCCGACGCCCCCTGGACCATCAGTGCATCCGTTGCCAGCGGCGACCACACCGATGTCGCCCAGGCGCTCGCCACAGCCGGTTTCACCCTTGAGGGGAACGACCTGTACAAGATCCCCGGCGGGGCGGTGCCGTTCTGGACCGCCGCCGGCCAGGCGCCCCCGGACGCCGCCCGCGCCGTCGACCGGGTCAACCATGCCCTGGCCAGCGTCGACGCCCGGGTCGTTGCGGCATCCCGCCGTGTACGCGTCTGGAAAGACGTTGCCCACCCGATTGATGTGGCCGAGGGGCATGCATTGCAGGCCCGCGACGGCGACGCCTGGATCGCCCACACCCGTGAGCCCACCAACAGCCCCGGCCGCAGCCCCATCTGGAGCCACCCCTTCGCCGTCGGCGATGTGGCCATCGTCCACAACGGCGACATCAGCAGCTTCGGCGCCAACCGGCGGTTCCTGGAACGCCTCGGCTTCCAGAGTTTCACGGGGACCGACAGCGAAGTGATGGCCTTCCTGCTCCACTACCTGCTCGCCGAACGGGGCCTCTCACCCGAGGAGGCGGCCCGCGTTCTGGTCGATCCAACCCGGGGCGGTGGCGACGCCGACCTGGCGGGAGCGGGCCTTGACGGTCCGTTCACGCTCCTGGCCACCTGGGCCGATGCCCGCGAAACCTACCTGTTGGCGGTCGTGGACCGGCAGAAGCTGCGCCCGCTGATTCTGGGCGAGGACGAGAATGCGTTCTACGCCGCCAGCGAAGAGAGCCAGATCCGCGCCGTCAGCCCGGACGCCCACATCTGGACCCCCGCGCCGGGCAGTTTCTTCCTCGCCTCCAGCGCCAGGGGCATCCTGCACGAGGGTCGCGCCCACCGCCGGCCGCCCACGCGCAGCCCCCGCCGTGCCGAGGACGAATTCGTCGCCCCGGCCCACGGCCGCCGGTTCCTCGGCAGCACCTACCACCGCGGCCAGGCCATGGTTGTCGAGGGCCCCGTGGGCAACTGCCTGGCCAACGGGCTCGACGGCGGCGCCATCGTGGTGCACGGCAACGCCGCCGACGACGTTGGCGACGCCATGCTCAGCGGCCGCATCGTCATCCACGGCGACGCCCGGGACGTGCTGGCCCAGGCCATGCAGGGAGGCGTCGTGCTGGTGCGTGGCAGCGCCGGCAACCGGGTTGGGCTCCAGATGCGCCAATACGAGGACGAACAGAGCGCCTACCGATTCGCTGGCGACGTGACCCCTGGAGGCCTGACGCCCAACCTGCCCGCGCTGGTCGTGGGCGGCGGCGTGGACGACTACTTCGGCGAATACATGGCCGGCGGCGTCGCCATGGTCCTCAACCTGATCGAGGGCCCGGCCGGGCTCACCACCAAGGCCGCCCCCCAAATCCCCGTCGGCCGCTACGTCGGCACTGGCATGGTCGGTGGCAGGCTCTACATCCGCGGCGACGTGCCCGACGACGCCGTGGGGCTGGGCGGCGCCGATGAAGATGTTCGTCAATACCTGGACACGCTCGTGGCCGAGGGCCGGCTGGCCCCCGCCGAGCGGGACCGCGCCCTGGCCGAGCGGGACCCAACGCGCCTGCGTGAAATCCTGCCCGAACACGCCCACCGCATGCTCAAGCTCGTCGAGAGCAAATACCACAGCCGGCCCCGGGTACGCTCCCGCAGGCTGGGCCCCCGTGACCGCGCCCTCGTTGGACGCGCGCTGGACAATTTCTTCGAAGCCTTCGAGGTGAGCGCCGAGACGCGGGAGGCGGTCCTGGATTCGACTTGGACCGTCATCGACGGCGTCGGCGGCGGGAGTGAGGAGAAGGAGGAGGGTTAGTCGGCGACTGCCGCGAGGAACTCGCCACGATCGAGGGCTGCAATGTCGTTCGGATGCACGGTCATCCCACGCCATGTGCCCGTTGCCGGTAGGAGTCCGAGGTTGTACGCAGTTCCACCGAAGGCGGATTCAAGGTGGGCTGGCCAGGCACTTGCAACGTAAACTTCGTGCCCGTAGCGCTCGCCGTAGAATGCCTCAGTGTAGAGGCCACGAGTGAAGCCAAAATTCAGCGCATCCTCGGTGCGCGAAACCGGGAAACGGGTGGCTTGGTCGTGCATTGTCTGGGCGTCGATAACAGGGGCGTAACCGGTCGTGATGTCCTCGCAACGCAATTCCGTTTGCATACCTCGGTTGGTGCCCACGGCATACGTGGGCACAACAGGGTTGCCTTCGTACTCAACGCGCCATGATCCGCCTGGTCCGCCGCCGGATTGAACATCAATTTGGAAGCGGGCTCGGGGCAGCAAACCCGTTTTCAAGGCAGAATCGGGACTTCGAGCCCAAAAGCTCCGAATGCATCCCTCGTCGTTCCAATAGTCGTTGGCCGTACGGGATTGGTCCAGCAAAGCGGCCAGGGCGGAATCGAATGTCCACGTCGAATTCCACAAGCCCGCGTTGCTACCCGGAAATAGACCACGCCGGTTCTCGGCACGGGCGAGATCTTGTGCGTTGCTGGGCCACGCGTCAATCGGGGGAAGCGGCGGCCCGTAGGTGACGGAAGAAAGCGTTGCAACGACCGGTTGCGATCCCTGGTCAGGGGGCGTGGATTGAATTGTAGTCGGAACCCATGACCCCTTTTCGTAGATCAGTCGGCCCCCCACTCCCGGATGAACCATCCACGCGTCGCCGTCGCCGATGTCGATCGTCAGCCACTTTGCCGTCGATGAAACATCGATGTCGGCTGCCAATTGTTTAGCCCCCTGCCAATAAACAAGCGAATCGGATTGCTCGAGGAGGCTCGGCCACCCGACGCCAGACGGCGGAAGTGCTCCACGAGCCATCCAGTCGGCGTTGGCGTATTGGCACGAAATCACGTCCGGATTCCAACATGGCCAGGTAGTCCGCATCAGGCGCATTTGACCATCCAAATGGTAGATCGTCACGAATGGGTCGGGCAGTTGGGCGGCCGCCCTGGCGGCCTCCGGCAACGACTGATTATAGTACAAGCGATAGGCCTCGCGGAGGACAAGGTCATGATCCGCGATGTTGGTGGGGCCTACCAATTGCAGGGTGAAATCGGTTCCGTCATTGCCGGAATAGTGTGCCGTGAATTCGCGGGGAAAACCGTGGTGAACATCTGTGGGGGCATCCTCCACGCAACCGGCGAGCAGGGCCAGAGCCGCGATCGGTACGATTGAGATTTCTTTCATTTTCAATGCCATGTTGGTCCCCGGGAACGAGGAAGAGGAGGGGAAATGGAACAGTCGAATCGTGGGTTCACGCATATGGGCAGCTAACCAAGGCCTCAGCTTGTGCCACGACCCCCAGGGTGGAAGTTGCTTCCACGCTGGCCCTCGAACATTCGTCGCCGGGGCCTCTCCAGTTGGCAGGTGCGTTGTGGGGTCCCGTGTCACATCCGCTTTGGCTGGTAAAAGGGCACGTATCCGTAACCGGCAGTCCGATGATGTGGCCGCGTATCTCCGCAATTCCAGGCACGGTCCCGCTACCGCCGCCATTGAGCTGACCATCGTAGCATTTCCAGTGGAGGAAAGGGCTCCTTGTGACGCAGTCGCTTGCATCCACCATCCATGCGGACGCAAACGCATCCGCGCACACCACGGGTCCGCCGGCAGGTTCGCAGTTTTCGTCGGTGTCGCCAACGCCGGCCGCCATCGGAGTTGCTAGTCCCACGACCAATAGCCCGAGTAGGGTGTTTTTCCAGTAATTCATGTTCTCATCCTCCGGTCGAAGGCAGCGAACCACCCAACGAACCGGTGATGACTGCAATGACGGGGGGGGGGTTGTTAAAGCAAATCGAACACGTGTTGGCCTTATCTAAAGCTAAGTCCATTTTGGGCGATTGATCCAAACGCAACTCTGAGCCTGTGCGTGGTGGGCCTGACCACTGGCAGCCATTCCTGGCAACTTCAGCGTTGATCGGCTAGCGGCGCGCCCTCGTCGGTCGCGCCTAGGACAACTTCTTCGAAGCCTTCGAAGTCAGTGCCGAGACGCGCGAAGCCGTGCTGGACTCAACGTGGACCGTCATCGACGGGGTCGGCGGCGGGACCGAGGAGAAGGAAGAAGGCTAGCGGCCGGCTACGTCGGTGGCGGCCGGGGCCGTTCAGCCATGCATTCCGGGCAGTCCGCGCATAGGCACCCGGGCTCGCAACAATCGCAGCGCTCGGGCGTTGGCGCGGGGGATCGGTCGCCGTCGGTGTGGGAGCCTGGCCCTCGTTGCTTCATGATACGCCTCTCCTGTCTGTTGCGCCGACCCCACCGTCAAGCTATCCAAGGGTCGCCCGGGTGCCGGAGTGCCCGGTGCCCTGCGGCCCTCGGCCCCCTTACCGGGTGCCCTCCAGGCCACCTTGCGCCAAGAGCAAATAGCCCGCGTGGCCAGGCTAACCCGATGCCACCCACCCTGTGGAAGACAGGGCCCAAGCACCACGCCAAGAAGAGGCCCCTGCAATGGCAGGCAGAGCACGCTCCCGAACGGCGTCGGTTGCGGCCCCCCACGCCCCCAAGCGCTCGCCGCCGGTAAGATCGGTTGTCCAGCATCCGGTCGGCCGTCGTCCCGCCTAGCCCGACGCTTGGCCGGCTGCCGGTCCGCCGCCTAGCCTGCGGTTTGACTTCTTAGCGCGCCGCCAAACCCACGCCCCTGCGGTCAAACAGGACGCTGAACTCGGCCGGCAGGGACGCACGCAGGTCGCCGAACGCCTCGCTGGGCAGCATGCCCTCAACGACCCCGATGGCAATCTGGGCCTCGTGCAGGAGGTCTTCGCTGGGCAGATGGGCCCTGCGGCGGAAGCGCTCCAGGAATTCATCCACATTCACGGGTGCCTCCGCGTTGTAGGGTCGGGTGGCACCCCGCAGCGGATCGGGCAACTCCTCGCGCAACTCGACGGCGAGTTCCGGAGGCGCTCCATCCAGAAGGGTATCCACGATCGCTTGCAGGACCCGCAAACCCGGGCCAACCTCAAGCGGGCCACCCCGCTGCGGCAGGTCTGCGCGGTCGTCTCGCGTGGCCATGAAGTGGGCTGGGGCTGCGTTGCTTAAGTGGACTGGCGCCGGGCGCCAGGCGCTCCGGGGGGCGGGGCCCCAGCCAGGCCCGGCGCGCTCACTGGCAGGGGTCCACTAGCCGGCGCGGGGCGCAGCAAGGAGCACTGCCTATGCCCACCGGGTTGGCGTTGGCGCGGACGCTCCGGCCAGACCGGCTGTTGCGCTGGCCTCGCCCGCGAAATCGCCGAGGGCCGCTGCAAACTCGCCGGCCGTATCGAACCGGTCCGCGGGCTTGACCGCCATGGCACGCTCCAGTGCGGCGTTGACGCTCTTGGGCACGTGTTCAAGGGGGAAGGATGGACGCTGGGTCTCGATGGCGCGCCTGGCTGCGATGTCTGACAATCCCGACAAGGCCACTGGTGCCTGGCCGGCCAACAGCCGGTACAGGACGGCCGCCAGGGAATACTGGTCGGACTGGGGCGTCACGCGGTCACCGCGGGCCTGCTCGGGGCTCATGTAGGCCACCGTGCCGGGCTGGGTGCCCAGCGCCGTCAGGGAGGTCCAGTCGGCAGGACTCTCCATGGACAGCGCAATGCCGAAGTCCCCCAGCTTGGCCCGGCCGTCGGCGCCGAAAAGAATGTTGGCGGGCTTCACGTCGCGGTGGACCACGCCGCTCTTGTGCAGCGCGTCCAGGGCGGCTGCCACATCCTGGACGAGAGTCAGAGACTCGGCCAGGCTCAGGCTCTTCCTGGCCGCCATTTGCTCCAGGTCGCCGTTGGGCAAATGCTCCAGCACCAGGATGGGTGTGGGGCCCCGGACAGCGTCCAGCAACTTGACCAGGCGAGGGTGGTTGAGAGATCTCATCAGGTGGATTTCTCGCTCCAGGCGCTTTCGCGCCTCGGCGGATGTGCGCCAGTGGGGCTGCAATTCCTTGAGAACCACA
>JBFIJP010000185.1:0-7956 GCA_041600695.1 Thermoplasmatota archaeon
CGCATCCCTGGTTCTGCAGGAATTCTGGATGTGCCAACGGCTGAACCTGACGCCTTTCGAACGACCGGTGGCTCTGGTGTTTGAAGGCCATCGGCATTTTCGTGTTCCACCACAATGTGACACGGGCGGAAGCATCAGCGCTTTGCACAGGCTGTGGATCAATGACCGCCAAGTGGCGAACCACCTCAAGGAATTCCATGGGGTTCCGGCGGAGTTTGCGGAAATCAATCGGACCCAAGAGGACATGCCGGCGGAGGGGTCCCGCGAATCATGGTTCTGGCTACCAGATGGTGGCACGGCGCCCACAACCTGGACATTTATCCTACCACCTTCTCAAACCCGCTCAGCAAATTACGAACAGCGTTGGTACTGGTACGACCAAGGCTCAGAATTGCTCCGAGCCATTGATTCAGCCATCCAATACCAGGACGCCATGGCGGAAACCTTCACCACTGTTGGCTCGTTGCATGAGCCGGCACTCGGTTCCAATTTCGTGGCCCATGATTTTGCCCAGGTGAAACTTCAGAGCAATGCAACGGCCGAGAATCGCTTCCTGCAATTCGAGGATGTGGAATGCAGCGCCTGACCTGGATTCTGGCAGCCTTGGTGGCCTGGCCAGCGGCCGCGGCAGAGCCCGTTGAATTCGAGGCGCCGGCACAATTGGGTCCTGCGTCAACGGCGGCGGGCGAGTGGGCCATCATCCTGCTTGGTCAGGCCGGATTTGACGTGGCAGGCGAATTTGCGGCAGGAACCGTCATTGAAGAAACGGCCGCTCATGTTTCCAACCAGTTGCCGGGAGGCCAGACCATGTCGGTTACGCCACCTCCTCGCGAATTGTCGCGATCTGGATTTGGTCCAGGAAGTCTCGTCGCCAGGCAGGCAGGAGCTTCGGCTTTTCTGCTGGTGCGCGGGGATTCCCTTGAACTTGCCATTGACGGGGACTGGCAGTGGGGGGCCCGCCCCGGCGGCGTCTGCCACAAAGAATTCCTGATGGCCAGCGAAGAAAACCGATACCGCATGAGCCCGCTGCCCTGCCCCGTGGCGGCGGGTGCGTTGGGCCGTTCGCCGCCGGAGACCGATGTCCGGTTGCATTTTGAGGCGCGAGGAAGCATCGAAGTGGAATTCCACCAATTCCATGTCGCGTGCGATTCTGGGGGCGATTGCCCGTCGGGTGGGCACCGCAGCCAGGCTGCCCAGATCATGGGCCCTGGCATCCAGGGGGGCGTGGAATCCCTGGGCTACAGCACGCTCCACGCCAGGGGCATGGTGGCGGGCAACGGGACCGCCGCAGCGGTCCTGATGGGAGGCCGCGCCGTGGATGTGGCCTGGACGGGTTGGTTGCGCTTGCCACTGGCTACATCGACATGCGACGCCTGCTTGCTGGCGAACAATCAGACGCTATGGGTTGAGGGCGATCTTCTTCTCTCCGACCTCACGCCGACCGATGGGGAGTCACGGAGGTTGAGGGGCGATCTCGGCGGCACGATCGTGGGTATGCGCGTGGATGAGGGGCCATGGTTGCCGGGGCCTGGCGCCGCCGCATCCGTGGGACTGATCGCTCTGCTGGGCGCCATGGTTCGGCTGGCCGCTGGACTGGTTACCCGCATGAACCCGGACCGGGTCTTGGAACACCCCAACCGGCGGCGCCTGCACGACCATATCCACGCCGAGCCGGGGGCCACGTTCAGGGAATTGCAGCGTGGCGCCGACCTAGCGGTGAAATCGACGCGCCACCACCTCTCGGTTCTCAAGCGCAATGGCTTCATTGTGGAGCATGGCCACAGCAACACCAAGCGGTTCTTCCCCAACCATGGTGCCTACGACGACTCCTGGAATACGGTCGTCCTTCTGCGCGATGACGATTTGGCTCGGCTGCATGCGTGGATTGCCGCCAACCAGGGTGCCAATCAGCGCAGCATCGTCGCCGAGGCGGTCTCCTGGGGTTGGCCGCGGGGCACGACTCAGCACCGGCTTCGCAAGCTCGTGCAGGGGCACCTGGTGGAGGCGCGGCCCGATGGCCGGCAGACCCGCTACCACGCCGTCGACCGCGCTCCGGTCCCGGAGCCGTCAGCGCCGGTGGCACCTTTGTCGTGGCAGGCGGGCAAGGCACGCCAGACCTAGGCGCGACAGGGGGCCAGGGAGCTTGGCCGCCAACCGATGGGCAGGCGATGCATCGTTTGGCGGGTTGGGGGCGCCAACCTTGGGAGCACTTCCACCCGGTTGCCACGCATGGCGCGGTGCGACGCTGTCTAATGCAGTTGGCCGGTTGCCTCGCGGCGGCTGCGTTGTCCCCATGCGTTGGTGCGGCGCCGTCCGTAGCGGTCCACGCCGACGTTGCCAGCGGCGCTCTGCTTGAACGAATAGCTCTTGGCCACGAGAGCGTCGACGCCGCCGGGCTCCTGGGCCAGGGCGGCCGCTAGGGCTGCAATGCGGCGCTTGGCTTCAATGGAGGCCTCGTCCTGAATGCCCTGCAAGCGCTCCAGCACGCGGTGTTCCTCCAGGTACCGGGTGGTCATGTCGCCTGCCCGGAACGCCTCGTCGGCCATGAGGAGTCGATGCAGGGGCCTGTTGGTGGTCAGGTCGCCCAGGTCGTACTCCGCCAGCGCGCGCTGCATTTTCCGGACCGCTTCCGGCCGGTCAGCGCCGTACGTGATGAGCTTGGCAACCATCGAGTCGTAACTGGACGGGACGCGGAAACCGGGGTACAGGAACGTGTCGACGCGCACCCCGTTGCCCTGGGGGGGCTGGTGACGCGCCACCGGTCCGGGCGTGGGCATGAAGTTCTGTGTGGGGTCTTCAGCGTTGATTCGGCACTCGATCGCCCAGCCCCGCGCCCGGGCGTCCACCCAGGCCTGATCGTAACCCAGTTCCTCTCCCGTGGCGATGCGGATTTGTTCGGCGACCAGGTCGACGCCGTACACCTGCTCCGTGACGGGGTGTTCCACCTGGAGACGGGTGTTGACTTCGTTGAAATAGAAGTGGCCGCGGCCGTCCTCGGCGGTCTCGTAGAGGAACTCCGCCGTGCCGGCGTTGGTGTACCCGACATCCCGGGCCAGTTGGCAAACCGATTCACCCACGCGGGCGCGCTCCTCTGGGGTCACCACTGGGCTGGGGGCTTCCTCGATCAGTTTCTGGTGCCGGCGCTGGATGGAACACTCGCGCTCGCCGTAGTGGACCGCATTGCCGTGGGTGTCCGCCAGGAGCTGGAATTCAATGTGCCGGGGGCGACCGATGAAGCGCTCGATGAACACCTCGCCCCGCCCAAAGGCGGCGGCCGCCTGGCGCTGCGTCGCCTTGAGCGCCGATTCCAGTTCGGCGGGTGTGTGGACCACCTGCATCCCCATTCCGCCACCGCCGAAGGCAGCCTTGATGATGAGCGGGTAGCCCGTGACCTCCACGACTTCCTCCGCTTCGGCCAGGTCCTTGACAAACTTGTCCAGGCCGGGCACGACGGGCACACCGGCCCGGCGTGCTGCCTCCTTGGATGCAACCTTGTCGCCCAGGATGCGAATGGCCTCGGCCGGGGGCCCGATGAAGGTAATTCCCGCCTTGGTGAGAGCATCCACGAAATCGGCGCGCTCGGAAAGGAAACCGTATCCGGGGTGGATGGCGTCGGCGCCGGCCTGCTGGGCGGTCTCCACGATGGCGTCAATGTTGAGGTAGTTGGAGGCAGCCGACTCGTCGCCGAGTCCATACGCCTCGTCGGCGAACCGCACATGGGCCGCCTCGGCGTCCTGCGGCGAGTGGATCGCGACCGTTTTGAGCCCCAATTCGCGGGCGGTCCGCATGACACGCAGGGCAATTTCGCCGCGGTTGGCCACGAGAATCTTGGTGATTTCAGGCATGGATGGGTTCCTCTCTGGTGGGGATAAAGGCAACGCACAGCGCTGTGGCCAACGCGGCCTTCACGAGATCGAAGGGCAAGAAGACGGCGGAGCCGAGGGCGACGGCCTGACTCCACGGCCAGTCCAGCGTGTACTTGAGAACAGGCACGCCGATGGCGTGGATGATGCCGATGCCAGCCATCATCACCAGGAAAAGATTGAGCTTCTCCCAGCCACGGCCCCTTGCCTGCTGGAGGATGGCCAAGCCGGATCCGGCGGCAAGCACGATGGCGCCGCCGGTGAGCCAGGCCAGGCTGGCAGCCGGGGAGTAGGCTGCGTCGAAGGAGTTGCCCAGGGAAATCCAGGCAAGACCACCCATGCTCGCGAGGGCCAGGGCTCCCAGCCCGCCCAGCAGGAGCGCTGCGGCCCGTCGGTCCAGCAGGGCGCGACGCCGCTCCACGTACCAGCCAACAAACCAGGCCGCCACCGCGAAGCCCACGATGTAGCCGGCGGTGTGTCCGGTGAGAATCTCAACGCCGGTGCTGGTCTGGTCGGCGAAGACTTGCAGGCCCAGCGCCCCGGCAAGGACATAGATGGCAACCGAGAGGAGCGCATAATGGCGGCCCAGGTAGGCTCCCGTGACGAGAACGCCCAGCACCTGGAAACTGAACGGGACCGGAGTCCATGGCAACGGGATACTCAACTGTGCCATCAGGGCCATGAAGCCGGCAAAGCCGGCAGCCAGCATGACGCGACCGGGCCAGCCCATTTCCTGGGCCTGCACGTAGGCGCTGCTGCGGGCGCGGCGGTACACGTCCGTCATGGCTTCTCCGGCGCCCAGAACGCGCGGCCCGTTAAGCCCTTGGCTGTTGCCCCCATTGCCCCCATTGCCCCCCTTCACGCGTCGCCCCTGACACGAGCCAGCGCCGCCGGCGCCTCGGCTGCCGGGTCGAAGACGTCGAGGGAAACGGCGAGCACGCGGCCGTCAATATCGAAGAAGCGGACGCCGAGGCGGCCGATGGGTCCTTCGACGTAGGCTCCGCCCGCGCCGTCGGCATGGACGTGGTGGGCGCGCAGGTCCGCCTTGAGGCCAGTGCCGGCGCGCTTGAAGGCAGCCTCCTTGGCGGCCCACATGCACGTCGCCTCCAACTCGGGCTGCTGCGATTCCAGCAGGCCTGCCAACTCGTCGGCGCCGAAGGCTTCCTCCAGGAACGGCTGGCCGCGCTCCTCGACGGTCTCCAGATCGATTCCAAGGGGACCGCTGGCTACGGCTGCCAAGGCGAGGCCGTCCCGGTGGGTGATGGAAATGTGGACGCCGTCAACGGGGCTGCCGTGGACGACGAGGCGGGGCGCGCCGGAGTCGGGATCCGTGTCGACGCGCACCTGATCCGGCTCGATGACCGGCTCGGCCGCGTGCACAGCCAGCTTGGCGGCTAGGCGTCCGGCGAGCCATTCGGCGGCGCGCTTGGGCACCTGGAACGTGGCGTATTTGGCGTGCTCCTCGGGCGCAAAACGGGCGTCCGGCCGGGCTGCCTCATCGACGGCCACTGCCGCGAACGCCACGTCATCGATTTCGGGCAGGGCAATGTTGGCGGCGGGGCGGGGCCCCACCGTTCCGGCAGCGTCTGCGGCGTGCGCGGACGTTGCCGCTTGGACGGCCGAGGGCCCGCCCAACGGGGCTGGCGGCGCGGCTGCCGGCGCGGCGGCGGGACGGGCCGTCGGGTCCACGCTGGGCACCGCAGCAGTCTGAGGCGTGGGGGCCTCCTTGGCAGCGGGGGCGGGCCCGGTTTCAACCATGGCGTAGCCGTCCAGTCGCGCAACCACAACCCCGTCCGCCACGGCCACGGCTTCAAAGGTACGCTGGCCCGCCTCATTGCGGCCCGTCGGCTCGCACCACAAGCGCACATCGCCGCGGGGGGCGCCGAACAGATGCAGACTCCGGATGCCGGCAGGCAGGCTCATGACCTCGTCGCGAACCAGCGTACGCAGGCCACAAATCTGGAACAGGGCCTCCACCAGCAGGGGAGCGGCGGCAAACTCTGCGGGCGCCGCAAGGGGTTCATCCGGAGGCAGCCGGAAGGTGCCCACGGCCTCATTGCCCAAGGCGGCGTCTTCCAGGACCTGGAAGCTGGGGCCGTGGAAGAACGGCGGGTAAATCTCAGCGCGACGCAGGTCCGCCTCGGCGTCGGGGACACTCAGACGGGGGGCTCGCGCCTGGCGGCCAAAACGCAGGGAAGCCTGGAAGTGCCGCCGGGGGGCTCCCAGGGGGTTCCCGTCGGGCCCAATGAAGGTACTTTCCAGGCGGCAGGCAACCACCGCCACGGCCTCCTCCTCGGCCGACACGACCTCGACGTGGACCGTCGCCCGTGCAGGAGCCTCCTTGAGTTGCTTGAGGGGCAGGTCGAAGCTGACGTCGTCGGCCCCCAGGAGCTCAAGGTCATCGTCGACCACGAGCCGCGCGGCCTCCGCGAACGCCTCGATGCCGAAGACGCCGGGGAAGAACGGCACACCGTCGACGGCATGGTCGTCCGGGTAGGGGTCCCGGGCGCGATCCATGACCACGGTGGCAGCCACGCGGCCGGGTGCGATCTCAACCACATCGTCGAGCAAGGCGAAGCGCTCCGGTTCGTCCGTCAGACGGGCGCGGGCTGCCTCCACGGCGGGGTTCCAGGCCACGTCAACGAGCTGACCGTCCGAGTCCATGTCCCCGAGGGAACCGGCAATCACCACCTCGCGGACGCCGGGAGTAGCCAGTTCACGGAGGAACGCTGCAACGCCCGCCGCAGTGGGAATGGGTGTAACGCCGGCTGCCGCCAAGACCTGCAGGATGCTGCCCTTGGTGGCCATGCCGAGTTCGCCCCACGGGCCCCAGGCCATGGTGAACGCCGAAGGGATTCCCCTCGTGCGAGCTTCGGCGGCGACCGCCTTGGCCAGGTACTCGTTGGCGGCGCTGTAGTCGGTCTGGCCGAGGTTTCCGAAGCGGCCGGCGACACTGGTGAAGCCGCCAATCCACCGCAAGTCATCCTCGGCAGTCGCCTCCATCAGCGCGTCCCAGCCGGTGGCCTTGACGGAGAACACGGCATCGAATTGCTCGCGGGGCTTGTCTGCCAGGGCCTTGCTGATCTCCATTCCGGCGGCGTGCAGGACGGCATCGATGCGCCCCCACTGGTCACGAGCCCAGTCAATGGCCTGAGCCACGGCGTCGGCGTCGGTCACGTCGACGGGGGCGTAGAGGACATGGGCGCCAGCCTCTTGCAGCCGGGCCAGGTTCTGATGGACCTCTGCCGCCTTGCGTTTGGGTGCCATCCGTTTCTGGACGGCTACGGGGGTCACGCGGTCGCCAGCGGCCCGGATCTGCTCCGCTGCTTCTGCTTCGAGCGCCGTCCAGCCAGCCTCGTCGAGGGCCGCCCAGTCGGCGGCCTCCTCCGGCAGGTCCGTGCGTCCGAGGAGGAGGAGGTGGGGTTCCTGGGGGGCCAGCGCGGCCAGGATTTCTGCGGTGATGCCTTGCGCGCCGCCGGAAACGACGATGCATTGGCCAAACACCTGCGGCTCCGCGTCGGCCAGCGGTGCCCGGGCCACATCCACCACGTACCGGGCGCCGTCGCGGCCGTAGGCCACTTCGAACCGGTCGCCGCGCAGCAGTTCATCCAGCAGCCGGCGGGGTGCGTTCTTGAGTTCGGGGTGCAGGTCGACGACACGAACGATGGCGTCGGGCAGCTCCTTGTGCAGGGCCTTCCCCAGGCCGGCAACGGCGGCGAAGGCGGGATCGCGCACTTCCTTGAGGCCGTGGGCGCCATCCTGCTCCGTGGCCACGAGGACGAAGCGCAGCGTGGCGGCGTGGGCCTTGGCGGCGTCGAAGAGGCCGCCGGCGCGGCGCAGTGCACTCTCGCCGGGGCGCGTGGCGATGCAGACGATTCCGAGGATGGGTTGGCCGCCGTGTTCGCCGGCTCGCAGCACCGGGTCGAAGCCGGCGCGACGCAGTTCGTCGAGGTACGCCGAATCCGGGTCGCCGACGACGAGCACGGTACCCTTGGGCAGATCGCGGTTCTCGTCCCCCAGGCGAGCGGGGCGCAGGGCAGGGACCCGCCGGGTTACCGCACCCGCCGGTGCGACCGTCGTGGGCGGCGGCTTC
>JBFIJP010000186.1:0-7914 GCA_041600695.1 Thermoplasmatota archaeon
CCACCTGGGCCGCTTTCGGTCTGGACCGCTACCAGGCCCTGACGGGTTTCTCCGACCCGGCTGGCGGCGTCGTGTTGGCATTGGTTGGGCTGGCCGTGGTGGGCCACGGAGCCCTCGTGCGGGGGCCCGTCTTGGCCGGCACCGCGCTGGCGTTGTCCCACCTGGTGGGAGCCGCAGTGGACGACTACCAGGCTGTGGGAATGGCTGGCACGGCGGCCCTGGCGGTGGCGCTGGCCGCGGCCGCGGCCTGGCGCCGCTGGACCTGGCTGCTCATTTCGGCCCAGAGTCTCCACATTACCCTGAGCCTGCACGCAGCCTTTGCCCCCGATTCGCAATGGGTTGTGCTGCCTGCGGCACTCCTGCTGGCCACCAGCGTCGTGGCCATCCAGCGACAGCGTTCCCATGCCTCATGGCCAGCCGGCCTGGCATGGCTTCTGGCCGGTTGGTCGCTCAGCGCATTCATCTGGGAGCGCACCCGCGATTGGGACAACGTCGGTTGGCTCCTGCTGGGCCTAGCCATCCTGGCGCTGGCATCCGTGCGACTGCCGCAGGGACGCGGCGGGGCGGCCACCGCAGGCATCCTGCTCGCGGCGGTGTGGCCAGCCGTCCATTTCGAGGAGGCCTGGCCGGCGACGGTGTGGGCCATCGAATTGGCGGCCTTGGCCGCGCTGGCCTGGCGGCTCCCCCGGCTGTTCACCCATATCGCCGCCTCAGCCTTCGCCGCGGCGCTGGCCTGGTGGGCAGTAGCCACCGGCTTTGCCGGGGTTCCCGTGCGCACCGGCTGGGTCATCGCCTTCATCGCGGTATGCATTGCCGGAATAGCGGCGTGGGTGGCCACGCGGGGGCACCAGCGCGACCGTGGCCGGGTTGCCTTGGTGGCGGCCCTCTTGATGCCCATGGCTGCGGTGGCGGCTTTCAGGGATGACCCCGTCGTCACGGTCCTGTGGGCGGTTGAGGCAGCCGCAGCGCTGGGAGCCGGGGCGTGGCTTCGCGACGCCGATGTGCGATTCGGGGGGCTGGGGGTCATTGCGCTCGTCCTCGTGCGGATTTTCGTCGTTGATCTCGGCGGCGTTGATCCGGTCATTCGGGTTGCCGCTTTCATCGCCACGGGAGCCATTCTGCTGGGCATCGGATACGCCTACGCCCGGTTCTTGCGCAGGGACGAAACCAGCGCGGGCCCGTAGCCACCTGCCCTCGCGGCGCAGCCGCCTCCCAGCAGTCACCCCGCAGTCCGGCAGCATCCGGCAGTCCCCGGCAGCCGGCAGCCGGCAGCCGGCAGCCGGCAGCGGCCCCCCGGCGTCCACATGCGCGTCGGCGGCCGACGGCGAGGGGCGTTGGCTCGCGGTCGCATGGCGTCGTTCAACAAGATAGGGAAGAAGGAGAATGCCGCCCGGATCTTAGAAGATCAGGGTGTCGGGGTTGGCGCAGGCCTGGTAGCGGCCAATTTCGCCAGCGCCGCCGACCTGCAGGCCGGGGAGGTCGTTGGACTCCTGGGACCCAGGTGCCGTCGCCGGACGGGAGGCCGGTTCCGGTCGGCCAGGGGTGGCCGGGCCTGCCATCAATTCAGAAGCCGCCGGCCTCGATGGCGTTGGGGCGGTCGCATTCGCCAGCAGCGTTAGCCATCAGGGGGGCCGCCATGAACAAAGCCACGGCCAGCGCGAAAATTCGCATTTCATCTACAATCACCACCCCCACAAATGAATGTGCAAGCAGCGGTACGAGCCGTACTTTCTATCTGTTTGTTCGCCGATGCCAACGAATTTGTTGCAGGGGTAAACGGGCGTGCAATGCAGCCCAATTGCTGCTTCTCAACAGGAGGGATTAGGGTTTTCTTAGCAGCCCCATCGAGGCCCGAGCGTGCACAAATTGATGCTCTGACATAAAACAAGGCGAAGAGTGCCTGGCGCCCTCCGGCGGCAGGCCTCGCCGACCCACACCGGACCAACCCAACAGCGAATGTAAAAATCCAATAAATGACAGGGCTCAGCATCCAGACGCCCCTTCCCGTCAGCATGCCGGCCGGGAGCCAGGTTCTTGTGCCGCGACAACCATGGGATCGACACGATTGGAGGATCGCCCCCCGCCGTGACGAGGATTGGAAACCTGTCCCCCTCTCCTCATGAACGTCGACCGGGCATCCTCCGCCCATGGCTGGAACCACCATGCCCCGCAAGCTCGTCAAGCGAATACCCCGCGCCGTCGCCGTCGGCCTCCTCAGCACCCTCGTCCTGGGGGCCGCACTCGGAGCCGCCTACGCGGCAGGCGAGCCGGCGCTGCCCGAGACGTTCGGAATCCCTGCCCTGCACGAGGGAGATCGGGGCCTGTACACGGTCTCAGGCTGGATCGCACTCAATGGGACCATGTTTGGCGAACCTGTCGACGAGCAAATCGATGTGGGCGGCGAGGAAATGGGATTCGAATGGGCGCCGGCAACCACCTCCATTACCCGCGACGGAACTCGGCGATGGGTGCATCCGATGCAGGTCTACTGGTCGGATTCCGAAGGGGGCGGGGCTGGCGCCGCGGAACTCCATTTTGACGCAACTTCCGGCGAAATCGTGGGCAGGCGCTCCACCGGCAACACGAGCACCACCTTTACCCTTGCCAACGGAGGGGGCGTCACCAGTACGTCCCATGAGATTACGGAGGACACCATCTATTGGTCGTTCGACGCACACCCTCCTTTCTGCGGCTACCGGAGCGGGCTTCAGGGCCAACTCCTTGAAACTCGCGCTCCATTGATTGTCGAGGGCCCATGCATTGTCGGCGAGAACGCAACAGATTCGAGGGAATTCATCGCGGCGGGCGTCGACAAGGTCCGTGGTGTTGACGCCGTCCGATACGAAGCCAATTCGGAAACCGATCATGTGCGCCTCTGGTTTGCCCGGGAAGCCTCCGTGCCCGTGCGCGTATCTTTTTCATTCCTGATTCAGCAGGGGGGTCTCCGATTAGAGGGCGAGGTGATCATTGACCTGTTGGGATTTGAGGCAGGCAATCGCGCCTACCGCCCCATCACGTCGAATCCGGGGCCCAACGCGCCGCCCATCCAAATGGCGCCTGCCACCTTCCTGGGGCCCGACGCATCCGGCTTCGAGATGGAATTCTCCCTGCAGGATGCCTGGGACGCCGCCTACCGCCAGAATGCAGAGGTCGGGGATTACATGGCCCGGCACCCCTCTGCCTACGTTGCGTACGCAAGTTACACAACAAAAAACGACCACAACGAAACCACGCCCTACTGGAGCATGATCATAGCGGATGGGGGAAATGAAACCATGCAGATTGTCGCGTTCGCACCGACCCACCCCATCGTCCATGACGCATACGCCCTGTTGGGCCACCCCATCGTTTTTGCTTTGGGCGGCAAGGCGTATGCCTTCACAGGGGACATGATGGCCGACTGGTTCCCGGCCCGCGAATGGTTGCCTCACCAGTTGCCGACCGTGGCGTCCATGGCACGTGCCTGGGCGGCCTTCGACCCGGAATTCGAGGATGCCTCGGCAGTCAATTCATTGGGTTTCATGATGTGGTGTGGCGACTTCAACTGCTCCTTGACTTCCCCCATCAAGGGGGATTTCTTTGTGGGACGAGAAGGGTCTCCCCAGCCTGAATTCAACCCCATGGCCTTGATTCTGGGTGGTCAGAATGAAGCGCGCGAGAATTACACAGCACTCAGCGTCAACGAACTCGGGGTGATTACCGGGTACGAAGAAACCCGTGCCCGAGCGGCACAGCGCAACGATGGATTGTTGGGAGCAAGCGAGCGCCCGGCCCCGAGCGCCCCCAAGCCGCGCGAAGCGCCCCTGGACGCGGTGTCGCCGTGGTGGACGTGGCCCAGCCCCGAGGCGGCGGCCGGGGCGGGTCTTCTCGGCATCTTGGTCGGCGTCGTCTACTGGCTGTGGCCCACGATCAAGTCGGGGCCTGTCTTCGGCCTCTTCAGCCGACTGCGCGAAAACCAGGTGCTCAAACACCCGGCGCGGGCGCAGATCCTGCAGGAACTGGAGGCGGAACCCGGACTCCACCACAACGAACTGCGGCGCCGACTCGGTGCCGGCAATGGCGTCGTGGAACACCACCTGCGCATCTTGGTGGCCAACGATTTGGTGATCCGCCGAAAGGAGGCCGGCTACGTCTGCTTCTTCCCCGCCAGGGGCATCGACCGGCGGGACGTGGCAGCGCTGCCGTGGCTCAAGTCGGACGGCGTTCGCAAGGTCCTGGCCTCGGTGGCGGCACAGCCCGGCCAGAGCGGCAAAGAAATCGCCGCGGCGGCCCGCCTGGACCCCGCGACCGTCAACTACCACCTGAAGCGGCTCCGGGAGGCCGGCCTGGTGGAGGCCCGCCGAGAAGGTCGCCGCCTCGCCGTGCACCCGACGGCGCACGGACAGAAGATGGCGGGGGCGGCGTAGTCCACGTGAAGGCGTGTGAGAAAAGGTGAAGGGCAGGCCCGCGGCCCGCGGTCGCCGGGCCCCGCGCGACCAAGGGGCAACGATCAGGCCAGTTGGATTGCCGGACTCAGGACCGTCAACGTCGGGCCGCCGTGGGTGAACACGTCCAGGTGCCCATTGTCGGCACGCACGGCCACCGGAGGGATGTTCCCCAGGATGCCCGTGAAGGCGGAAGCCTCCTGCGCTCCCGGCCGGCCGAGGAGATCGCTCAGGCTTGCACCCAGATCATATTGCAGGAAGAGCATGATTTCGAGGACGTCGACGTTGGTCGTCAGCAGCCTGAAGGACGATGAGCTGCCTTCGGGCCCCTCGCCCTGGAAGAAATAGAACGGAAGGCCAACTGCCAGCGCTTCAACCGCCCACACGGCCGGGGGCGCAAGGTCCTCCAGAATGACGCTCCGTGCGTCAATGGATTGGCCACGCGAATCGACCGCCGCCTCCCAAACCCCATGGGCCTCATACCCGACGTACAGTCCCGCTCCGTAACTCCAGCCGGGGCCCTCGAATGAAGTCGACAGCGTCACATCCCGCGCGGTGACAACTGGGCGGCCTACGTTGGGAAGGCGATCCTCCACCACGACCGACTGCGTCCAAGCCTCGATGCCGAGCAAGGCTGCCAGGTTCACGTCAAGGTAGAAGGCCACGTTTACACCGGTGCCGGATCCTGCGGGGGCGGGGAGTTCGGGCGCTCCCGCATCAAGAATATCCTGCTGGGTGATGCTTGGCTGGCCTGTTGGTTCCTGGGCAAGGGGGCGCAGCGCCAGTCCAAACTCATCGACGCCGACAACAGTGAGCACGAAACCGAGCATTGGCGGCCTGGACCCATCAAAAATCAGGTACGAGTAGAACGGATCCACCAAGACGCCCTGCTGCGAGTCCGCCTCCGGCAGCGGTGTCCGCGTCCGCACATCCATCGGTTCCGCCAACGTCAGACTCAGCAATTCAGTCGTCGAGCCTTCGTCAAAGATGGCCAGGGACCAACTGGTCGGGGGCGTTGATGTGTACAGGGGGACGACCTCAAGGTACATCCACCACCAGTCATCGAAGTATTGGTCGCGCACGAGTGCATCGGCGGGCGCTTCCCAGTGGAAGGCGGCAACGGTACCGTTAGGCTGGGCGGCAGCGGTGATCACGGTCCACGGGGATTGCCCGTCGGCGGCCGCCAGCGATTGGGCTAGCTCCGTGCTCTGGCCGGGGCTTTTCGAGTCTACCTCGTTGGCCCCGTCATCGAGGCAGCCCGCCAATGCGGTTGATGAGAGGATGATCAGGCATGTGATGCGTCCAAGCTGTGACAGCATAGTGGGGCCCACCACAGGCCTGCATATGAATTCTTTCCGAGCCAATCATCGGATGCAGAACAACTACGCCAGGCAGTCGAGACGACGGGCCGGTTGAGAACAGGTCATGACCCGGCTGTACGCCGCGTTGCGCCGCCAAGGCCATTTTATGACCGATGTGCGGCGGGCCTGTGGCCGCCTGCCCGGTAGGAATCCGTGCCTCAGGTACGGGTCGCAACGGGATTGCTCACGCGCACCAGCCCCACCAGTTCCGCCTCCATCCGATCGCCATCCACGATGGGGCCCACGCCTTCCGGCGTCCCGGTCAGCAGGATATCGCCGGGCTCCAGGGTTGTCCACTGGCTCGCCGCACCAACCAGTGATGCAACACTCCACGTCATGTCGCCCGTCCAGCCCTCCTGGCGCAACTGACCGTTGACGGCCAGCCGCAACCGCTGGTCTTGCAGATCCAGGCCCGCCACGTCCTGCCAGGCACCCAGCGGGAGGAACGTGTCGAATCCCTTGGCCTGCGCCCACGGCTGGCCCAGCCGCTTTGCTTCGGCCTGCAATTCGCGAGCGGTGACATCCACGGCGATGGTGACGGCATCGATCAGGGCCCCGGCCGCGTTGGAGTCCACCCGTCGAGCGCGTGCGCCCAGGCGGACAGCCATCTCGACTTCGTGGTGGACGGCCCCGACGCCAGCGGGGAGTTCCACGGGCTCGCCCTCGCCCACCACGGAGGAGTCAGGCTTCCAGAACCAGACGGGCGACGTAGGGGGCGGCCCGCCCATTTCCCTGGCGTGCCGGGCGTAGTTCTTGCCTACGCAGAGGACCTTCACCGCGGGGAGGACGCAGGGTGTACGATAGCCGTTGCGACGCCCACCCGCCGCACGCCCGCCCCATATTGGGCCCAGTTTGGCCCCAGGGTGACCGGCGGGGCACACGGGTGGCGGGGGCTCTGTAACGGGTTCGCCGTTCGTGCGTGTGGCAAAACCCGGATGGATTGCGCTCCTCGACAACGCACCAAAACAGCTTAAGAACACCCGTGGTCATGACGGTTTGGCGGTCCACTCCGATCGGGTTCAGGATACCCAGCACGTCGCTTCCTGCGGCGGTCTGGTTTTCAAACGATCAACTCCGAAACCTCGTTTCATCCTCCGGCTGGAGTGGACCGCCACCTTTCTTGGGCGCTGCCGAGCTCCTTGCCTACACACAGGACCGGCCCCGAAGGGGGCGCAGAATGCACCATGGCGGTTGATCCGCCGGGCGTTCCGCCATGGCATGCTCAAGGCCCCCAACCGTAATCCCGGCGGCGGTTGGCAGGATATTTTCCAGACCGCGACGGAATGCCAAACGATCTTAAGAATCGGGGGTGAATCGTTCCGTCAGCACTCGTCTCCGGACGCGGTCCCGAAACCTGGCCTCTGCGCACCGTCGCGGCGGCTTGGCCTTCAAACGATCAATCCGAAAACAACTCGTTTGGTTCTTCGCCCGGAGCGGTTGTCCTTAGGCGCTTCCCGATTTCTCGGCCCGCCGGAGGGTTGCGTGGACGCTGGGAGCCAATGCGGCCCGCACCAGGGGTTCTGATTGATCCATGGTGACAATCCCTTCAGCCCGCAGCCGCGCCAGGTGCCACCGGACGGTTTGCTCGGTAACGCCAAGGTCCCGTGCCAGGCGTGGCAGGGACAGCAGGGGTTCGTCTGCGATGCGCTCCATCAGGGCCGCAGCCGTCGGCTGACGCAGCAGAACAAGAACCATGGCTTCGCGGTCCGTGGTTGCTTCCGCAAAATGCCCCAGGCGACGCCCGCAGCGGCGGGTATGGAGGGTGCCGGCTGCCTCCAATGCCCGGACGTGATGCTCGATGGCGGTGCGGCTGACGCCGACGAGTTGAGCCAGTTCCTGCCGCGAGGCCCCAGGGTTTTGCTGGACGGCTTCGATGAGGCGGTCCCGCGTGGAGGCCCGGTCGGGGGCGTCTGGTGAGGCGATTCCAGAATTCAATGGGGGAAAAACTGTGGCTGCCTTGGAATAGATTTGCGTGTGGTGATGTCCAGCAGGGAACCGTTTGGTTTTCGGGCGGCCACGGAGACACCGGTAGCATGGGCCCCCTAGGCCCTGCTCCGTGGGCGCAATTCCCTGTCTGGCGCGCCCTGCCCGGCCCTGCCCGCCGTCCGCAAGCGGGGGTTCAGGGGACC
>JBFIJP010000187.1:0-7857 GCA_041600695.1 Thermoplasmatota archaeon
CCGGACTCGTTGGCGACCGCCTTGGCGAGCAGCGTCTTGCCGGTGCCGGGCGGGCCGTAGAGCAGGATGCCCCGCGGCGGGCGGATACCCATGCGCTCGAAGGCGTCGGGGTCGTCCAGCGGCCACTCGACGGCTTCCTTGAGTTGCTGCTTGACATCGGACAGGCCACCCACGGACTCCCAGGTCACGTTGGGGACTTCCACCAGGAATTCGCGCAGGGCGCTGGGGTCGACGATCTTCAGGGCTTCCTTGAAGTCGTCCATGGAGACGTGCATCTTTTCAAGGAGTTCGGCGGGAACCGGTTGGTCCAGGTCGATCTCGGGGAGGTACCGGCGCAGGGCCTTCATGGCGGCCTCGCGGGCCAGCGCCATCAGGTCGGCGCCGACGAAACCGTACGTCATGTTGGCCAGTTCTTCCAGTTCCACATCCTCTGCTTTGGGCATGTTGCGGGTCTGGATGAGCAGAATCTCGTAGCGGCCACCCTTGTCGGGCACGCCGATCTCGATTTCGCGGTCGAAGCGGCCGGGGCGCCGCAGGGCCGCATCGACCGAGTCCGGCCGGTTGGTGGCGCCGATGACGATGAGCTTGCCGCGGCCCTTGAGGCCGTCCATCAGCGTGAGCATCTGCGACACGACGCGCCGCTCCACTTCACCCTGCACCTCGTCGCGTTTGGGCGCGATGGCGTCCATTTCGTCGATGAAGATGATACTGGGCGCGTTCTTTTCGGCCTCCTCGAACGTCTTGCGCAGGTTCTCTTCGGACTGGCCGTAGAACTTGCTCATGATCTCGGGGCCGTTGATGGTGTAGAAGCTGGCGCCGGCCTCGTTGGCGACCGCCTTGGCGATCATCGTCTTGCCAGTTCCCGGCGGGCCGTGCAGCAGGACGCCCTTGGGGGGGTCGATGCCGAGGCGGTCGAAGAGTTCGGGGTGCTTGAGCGGGAGTTCGATCATCTCCCGCACGTTTTGCATCTCTTCCTGAAGGCCGCCGATGTCCTCGTAGGAAACCGTGGGGCCTTCCATGGCGCCCTGGCTGGCGGCCTCCTCGTTGACCTTGATGGTGGTCTCCTCGTTGATGAGGACGATGCCCTTGGGACCGGTCTGGATGATGCTGAACGGCAGCGCGTTGCCAAAGAGGGCGATGTTGGGTACGACGACGATGTCGCCCTGCACCACGGGCCGCTTGAGCAGGCCCCGCTTGGCGAGGGCGTCGATGCCCTCGCCGAACTGGATCTGCTGGTCTTGGCTGATGGCCGGGGCCAGGGTCACGGACTTGGCGGGCTTGACCTCCGCCTTGCGGATCGTGACTTTATCACCGATGCTGACGCCGGCGTTTTTGCGCGTCAGGTTATCGATGTGGATGATCCCCTTGCCTTCGTCGCCCGGGTGGCTGCGCCAGACGACGGCGGCGGTGGTTTTGGTACCACGGATCTCGATGATATCGCCGGGGCTCAGGTTGAGCTCGATGCGTGTCTGGCCGTCGAGGCGTGCGCGTCCGTAGGACACGTCCTGCTGCAAGGCCTCAACGACGCGCAGGGTGGCTTCGGTCTTTGGCATGGGTTCCACTCACGGATTGGTCAGCACTTCTATAAAAGCACTAGCCTTTGTTCGATGTAACTAGATTCCCGTGCCTCTTCAAAAGGTGTGGGCTCCGAGCGCGCCAACCCAAGCGCCCCCCACCCCACACGCCAAAGCCGCCTTCAACGCACCGCGGACCAGCCGCCAAAAGCCGGCCCGATGCAACACCTAAACCAGCCGAAAGCCCCCAACGCCGGGCTCCCGGCCCACCCCGGCAGCCCGGCCACACATCCCAGAACAGGTCCCGGATCAGCCGCCGGAACGGCCCCCGCAAGGGCTCCGGGGTGACAGGTCCACCCCCGCCACCGCACGAGCCAAATAGGGTACGGCCTCAGGCCGCAGCGTGTCCGAGGCCACCCCCCAGGTCGCCGCAGCGGCAGGCCTTCGCTTCGAGCGGCGCCGCATCTTCTGGTGGAAGACCGCGTACCTCACCGTGGTCACGCTGGCCTTCGTCCCGATCCTCCTGTCCCAGCACGCCATGGCAGCAGCCTGGTACGTCGGAGGCCTGGCGATCATCCACCTCGCCAGCCTCATCGTCTTCGCCATCGGTGTGCGCCGCGAAGATATCGCCCCCAGCCGGCGCGGCTTCTACAGCCGGATGCTGGGACTCGCATTGGCCATCGGACTGCTCTACCTTGCTTCCAAGGGCCTCCACAACGAGGCCGGCGCGCTCCTGTTCTGGGGCAGCCTCTTCGCCATCTGGTTCATCCACACCGCCGCCCTTGCCCTGCTGCACATCCGCGGGCCTGGCGAGCACGACGGCGCGTGCCCATTCGTCTGAGGCTTGCGGCTAAGAAGCAGGAGCCCAATGGCCAAGCGTGGTACGGATGGTGGTTTCCGGTGGTAGGGCGTGCTTCGTCGCGCTCGTTTTGCTAACTGTAACGGCGATGGGCCCCGGAGCGGCTGCCGGGGGCCAGCAGCCCTCAGCCGGCGATGCCTGCCGCGACGCGGTGCCCTCGACGACCGCGCTCTGCGTTGGCTTCGACGCGGCCGCGGATCAGGCGCAACACCGTTGCCCGCTCCTGTCGGATACCATCACGCTGGTGTGCGCCATGGGCCGCGGCAACGCGCAAGAGGCCACGGTCTTGTGCCGCCACACCCAGGAAATCTACACGGGACCTGGACCGGAATGCAAGCTCGCCGAATCCTTCATCGACGGCGGCGGCCAACTGTGCCTCTTTGCCACGGGCTCCGGCGCCTGCGGAGTACTGCGCACCCACGCCCCCGACCCGGCCCTGGTCGACGCCTTCGAGGCAGGAGCCCTGGCGGCCAGCCTGGCCCTGCAACGCAGGCTATCGGACGACCTCCCGCTGGTTGCGGCCCCATGGGTGTCGACGCACAACTCGTTCAACGCGGCCGTCTACGATCCGACGCTTAGCGGCCTCGACCCCAACCAGTACTACTCCTTGAGCGATCAGTTGCGCATGGGCGTGCGGGAGATCGAACTGGACCCCCACTGGATGCCCAGCATTTACGCGGGCGGCGCCCCGGCACCGGTTCTCTGCCACGGCCGCCCCCCGGAGGAGGGACACGTCGGCTGCACGACGGAGGTGCTCCTGGAGACCCGCCTGGGCGAGATTCGAGCCTGGCTCGACGCCAACCCCAGCGAAGTCATCATGATCGAAATCAACGACCGCATCGGCGCCGCAGCTGGCTACGACGCCACCGCCTCGGCCCTTGAGGCGGCCCTGGGCGACCGCGTCTATCGGCCCGCCGCTTCCAGCCGGGCCTGCTCCGACGGCCTGCCGCTGGAGGTCAGCCGCTCCGATGTGCGCGCCGCAGGCAAGCAGGTGATCCTGACGGCAGACGTGTGTGGCTCCGGCAGCGCCTACGCGGCCCTCGTCCACGACCACAGCCCCCGCATCAACGGCGGCACGCCCACCAGCAACGACTGCGTTGTTCCGGCAGGTGACTACGCATCCAACGTGGTGCGCTACCACGAGGACTCCACCATGGTGGACGCCGTGGTCAGCGCTGGCGAGACCCGCTTCGATGCGGCCGATGTGTCGCGCCTGGACCGCTGCGGAACCAACATGATCAGCCTGGACCGGATTCACCCCGAAGACCCGCGGCTGGCCGCCCTCGCATGGGTCTGGGATGAATTCCAGCCCGCAACCGGCAACACCGACGACTGCGCGGCCCACATGCCGGGCGGCCGCCTCACCGCGACCGACTGCTCCCGCCAGGTCTTCTTCGCCTGTCGCGACGCCAGCGGATGGACGTTCACCGCCGCCCGCGGAGCCTGGTACGACGGGTCCGCTGCCTGCGCCGCGTCCGGGGCGGCCTTCGATGTGCCCCGCTCCGCCGCAGACAACGAGGCGCTCAAGTCCGCCAAGGCCGCCGCCGGCGCGCTCGCCGTGTGGGTTAACCTGACGGACGCCGGGGCCGACGGGGACTGGCGCGTCGGGTAGCCGGGCGAGCGAGCCACGGGCCCATCAAAACAATCCATCCGTGTTGGGCAGATCCTCCGGGACCGGCTGCCCGAAATCCCACATCTCGGCGATCTTGTCCCCCTCGAAGCGGAACCAATGCGTCACGGCGTACCCGGGGTGGTTGGGCTCTGGCCTGTAACGGGAATGCACCGCCACGAGGTCCCCCTCGGCGACGGCCCGCTGGACATCCAGCGTCGATTCCGGTTGCTGCTGGTGCGCCTCGATCATGGCGGCGGTCAGGGCATCCATGCCGGCGGGGAAGTACGCGTTGTGGTGTCGGGCGCCCGGCGCCATGTAGGCCACCAGTTCTGCCTGCGAACGACCGGCCTTGGCGGCCGCTAGAAACGCGAGGGCGATCTCCTTACGGGTAGCCATGGCCGCGGCATGGTGGCCATGGTCGATGAATCCGCCGATGCCGGATGGCCCGGATGGCCAGGTGATCGGCGCGGGTGGCCGACCCGTACGCGGCGCGGCGGGAACTCGAGCGGCGACCTTGCGTGGGCTCGTTGCGCCGCGAAGCGAATCACGCAATCCCCGCCATCTGGCCACGGCCAGGTCGTTTTGGTTTGCCACCGACACTTTTATCTCATGTAACTTATTCTCAAGTGGGTGGCATCGCCAGCGACCCAGGCCCGATCGCCATCGGGGGCCCTGGCGCTCACGGAGGCACAACGCGCGGTTGGGAGCTTGGAGCCCGGGATCCGACGCCATCCACCCGACCCCACGCCTCGTGATGCCTCATGACCACACCCAGCATGAACCCCAGAATGCTCGCCTGCGCGGCGGTGCTGATGCTCGCCTTGGCCGCCACACCTAGCCTGACCGCGCAAATTCCTCCCGTATGTCCGGCTGACGCCGATTGCGACGGATTGAGCGACACCGACGAAGTCCTGACCGCCGGAACCGACCCCCTGAATCCTGACAGCGACGCCGACGGGCTGTCCGACGGAGACGAAGTCAACGTCCATGGCACGGACCCGCTAAACCCCGACACCGATGGGGAAACCCTCACCGATGGGGCAGAAGTGAACCAGTACGGCACCGACCCCCTGCTTGCGGACACGGACGCCGACGGACTCGACGACGCCGTCGAAGTCAACGACGGCACCTGCACCGATCCGCGGGTAGCCGATACAGACGGCGACGGCCTGACGGACGGCGCCGAGGCGCTAACGCACGGCACCGACCCCTGCGCCGCGGACACCGACGCAGACGGGTCGCTGGACGGCATTGAGGTCGCATACGGATCGAATCCGCTGGACGACCTCTCTCGCCCACCCGTCGTCGCATGGTCATTCGACGAAGCCAGCGGCGACGCCATCGACAGCAGCGGTCACGGACACCACGGGACCTTCACGGGCAACGCCACGCGGGTTGCCGGTCCCCGCGGCAACGCCGTCTTGCTGGACGGGGAGGGGCACGTGCACTTTACGGACGTGACCAGGTTCCCCGACATGGCTCACGGCTTCACGGTTGAAGCCTGGGTCAACCCTTCCGAGCACTTGCACCGAATGATGGCCGTCAACCTAGAAGACACGCTCGAATTCGCCCTGGGCCACGACGGTGAACTCATCTTTGCCATTCGGAGCGAGTCGCCAGGGTGGATCTGGCGCCACACCGGACTCATCATTCCGCTGGACACCTGGACCCACGTGCGCATGACGTACGATGTGGCCGCCGAAGCCGTCTGCTTCTGGGTCGATGACGTGTTGGCTTTTGCCGACGCCGCAACCGGTTCCGTCAGGGTGATGGATTCCCTGGAACGTGCTGGCTTTACGGCAGGCTTCCGTGGTGGCGGATGGGACAACGCGTGGCACGGCCAACTGGACGAGGTGGTCCTCCACTCGCTGCCGGTGGGGCCCGCGTGCACGCTCTAGTGCTCGCCAGCCGCCGCCGCACCGCCTTGGTTGGCGGCAGGGGCGGCAAGTGATGGCATAACCCCAAGGCCGGGGTGAAACCCCGTCGAGGCTACGCTGACGCCGCATCGCCTCCCGGGGCCCTTGCGGCCAGCCATGGCCCCCAAGGTCTGAGCGCCGCGTACCGGTCTAGCAGGCCGCGGGCGGCGCCTGACCCGGATGGCCTACGTGGCGTATGGCGGATGCCCCCCACCCCCGGCCGCGGGCCGTCTTCCTCTTCGTCCAGAAAGCCTACGATGCCAAGGAGGTTCGGCCTACTCCTTCTGGAACGTGTGGTTCATCGCCGTCTCGGCGATGTCGATGGCGTACCCGCGCACCCGGTCGGTGGAGTCAGCGATGAGGGTGAGGGCTTCCACCTGCTCAACCTCAAGGCCACCGAGGAGCCGAGGGAATTGGGCACGCCACCCGGCGGCGGCCTTGCCGGCATCGACGGTGGCGCTGCCCAGGTCGAAGTCGACTCGCTTGAGGGCGCTGAACGCCTCGTCCCAGATGCCCTTGACGACGCGGCCCTGCCCGAGGATGCTGGCGATGACCTCGGCCGGAACGTTGGTCGTTTCGAGCCGGCGCAGGTTGCGGCAGATCTTGCTTGCGTGGTCCGCGATGCGCTCCAGTGCGCGGGCGACCAGGAAGAAGTTGAGCGCCTCGGCGGGGCGGATGTTCAGGCGAGCGGCCAGGCGAGGCTGGTCCAGCAGGGCGTGCATTTGCTTGCTGACCATCCACTCAAGGCGATCCACCTCGTCATCCCGATCGGTGACATCGATGGCCAGGTCGTAGTCCCGGGTTTCGATGGCATTCATGGCGTCCTGGAACATGATCTGGGCGATGCGGTGCATGCGCGTGACCGCCTTGCGGAGGTCCATTTCGCCGACCCCCATGAGGTCCTGCAGGACGATCAGGTTCTTGCTCTCCTCCAGGATTTCGACGCCCACCAGATCCCGCTTGATGCCACGCAGGGTCTGGCGCATGGCCGGCGTCGGGCGACCATCCAGATGGATCTGGATTTCGTCGGCGCCAGCGAGGTAGGCACCCACCAGGCGGCGTACGATGTTCTCGGGGGTGGCACCCTCGGGGAGTGTGATGTGGCGGGTGCGGCGGTCGGTGCGCAGTTCGCCGTAGGGGGCGACGAGGAGGCTTCCGTCAGGCTCCTCATGGATGGCGAGCGTGTCGCTGCGCCCCAGGCCGTTGCGGTCGATCCACTTCTTGGGGAGACTGATGACGTGGGTGCTTCCCCCCGTGACCTGGATGCGTCTGATTTCCACAGAGACCGTCTGGAGCCACGCAAGATATAGAGTTGCTCATTAGTCTATAGAGAAACCGGCGCGGTCCGGCGTCCCCAGCCGCTTCGACAGGACCAAGAAACCCCGCCGGATGACCTACGCATGTCCGGCGTGGTGGAGGACATCGAGGAACTGGCTGGCCCCATGCACGACCTCCTGGAGGAGGCCTTGCAGGTACCCAACGCGACCTTCACGATCTACCGTGAACGGCTACTGGTGGGCTTCTCGACCGACGAGTTGATGGCCGGCCGCCGGGGCACCCCCCTGCTACAACGCGTCGAGCACATGGGATTCGTATCCTGGCGCCTGGGAGACATGTTCGGCCACGCATGCTACCTGGACCCCGCCGCCATCACCGGCGTCCACTTCACGGCCGAACGCTTCGACTGCCTGGACGGCCGCACCAACCTTATCGTCTGGTTTCTCGTGGACTTCGAAACCGGCTGCCCGGCCGGCCATGACGCATACGCCAGCGTCACCCTGGAAGATCCAGGCGAGGGTGGCGCCGCCATGGAACGGTTCGACGCGGTGCTCCGCCTGTATCGACGCCACCGGCAACGGCCCGGAGTAACCGCCGACGCCGCTTTCCACAACCTGGCCGAGGGGCCGGCTGCCGCGTAGGTTCAGTGGTCGGCGTGCCCGCCGCCGCCAGGCAGCA
>JBFIJP010000188.1:0-7841 GCA_041600695.1 Thermoplasmatota archaeon
GGCGGTGACGTGACCGTCATGCGGGACTTCGCCGACGACCCCCGAGCACCCCTCAACCGGCTGCGGGGCGGCCTCAACCGTTTGGTGCTGGCCATCCACGATCTGCCCAAGCCCGTGGTAGCCTGCGTCCAGGGGGACGCCCACGGCGCCGGTGCTATCCTGGCTTTCCAGTGTGACTTGGCGATGGCTACCTCAGAGGCGAGCTTCGCCCTCGCGTTCCGGCACGTCGGCCTGATCCCCGATACCGGCGGCACCTGGCTTCTCCCCCGGATCATGGGTTTGCAGAGGGCCAAATACCACGTCTGGACGGGGGCCCCGTTCACCGCGAGTCAGGCTGCGCAGTGGGGACTCATCCTGGACGCCGTGCCCGCCTCCGAATACGCTGCCGCCGTTGACCGGCTCATCGGCAAACTGACCAGCGGCCCGGCGGCGACGACGGCCCTTTCCAAGCGCGCCATGCACGCAAACCTGGGGGCCAGTCTC
This sequence comes from Thermoplasmatota archaeon, assembly GCA_041600695.1. Taxonomy (GTDB): domain Archaea; phylum Thermoplasmatota; class E2; order JACPAO01; family JAHFTW01; genus JBFJVP01. The sequence continues at coordinate 484 of JBFIJP010000188.1, forward strand.
GCCGACGCCCTCGACCGGGAGGCCCACCTCCAGACCATGGCCTTCCAGACAGCGGAGCATCTTGAGGGGCGCAACGCTTTCTTCGAGCGCCGGCCGGCCAATTTCCGTCGCTAGTCGCCACGGCGCCCTAAGCCGATCGCCACCAGTCCGCCATCCATGTCGGCGCCCGGGCCCAAGCCACGACGCGACCCCGCACTGCACCGATGCGAAGCCCGCCCAGCGCCATGCCCCGCGCCATGCCCAGCGGAAGTCCGGCCGCTGGCCCAATGCCGGGCCGACGCCACGCGCACCGGCGGGCCCGTTGCGAGGCAGCCGGCGACCCACGGCCATTTGCGCCCATTCATAAGCGCCGGGCCGGGTGCCGTATCGTGCGACGGCGACTGGTCCTGCTTGGGATTCTGCTCATGCTTGGAGCACCCATGGTGCCCGTGTCCGGCGGCAGCCACGAGGTACTCCTGGTCAACGTGACCGGAGTGGTCACCCGCGGCACCCTCATCCACATCGAGGACGCACTGGACGAGGCCAAGGCTCGTGGCGTTCCGCTGGTCATCCAGTTGGACACCCCGGGGGGCCTGGTTGACGCAACTCTGGACATTGACCGCGCCATCGCCCGAAGCACGGTTCCGGTGCTAACGTTCGTCGGGCCACGGGGCGGCTTCGCCGCATCGGCGGGCACCTTCATCCTGCTCATGGGGCACCCCAGTGGCATGGTGCCGGGGACCACCATCGGATCAGCCCAGCCCATCCAGTCCTCTCCCGACGGCACCACCGAGCCGGCCGATGACAAGGTCAAGAACTTCCTCGTGGAACGCATGCGGGCCATTGCGGAACGGCACGACCGGGACCCGGATGTGGCCGAGCGGTTCATCACCGAGAACCTCAACCTGGAGGCGGACGAAGCGCTGGAGATGGGCATGGTGGACTACCTCCAGTCGGACGTCGCCTCCTTCGTGCGGGCGGTCCACGGCGCGCGTGCCAATGTGGCGGACGGCACCTGGGTGCTGGACACCCAGAACGCGCGCATCGTCGAGCACGAGCGCAGCGCACTGGCAGGGCTGGTGGACATCATCGGCAACCCACAGGTTTCCTTCATCCTGTTCCTCGTCGGGCTCTATGCGCTCATTTTCGGACTCGCCAACCCCGGAACCTACGTTCCCGAAACCATCGGCGCCCTGATGCTGCTGTTGGGGATCATTGGACTGGGCCTTTTCAGCACCTCCACGGCGGGGGTGCTCCTCCTGGCGGTGGCGGCGATCTTCTTCGTCGCGGAAGTCTTCACGCCCACCCACGGCGTCCTCACCATAGCCGGCGTTATCGCGCTGGCTCTGGGCGCCGTCTTCCTGCTCAACGAACCCCTCCTGCCGGCATCCTTCCTGCAGACCTTCTTCATCGTGGGCCTCGCCGCAGCCGTCACGAGCGGGGCCATCACCTTCGGCGCCGTGACCGTGGCCCTGAAGGCCCGCAAGCTGCCCGCGCGTGTGGGCCTCCTGGGTGAGCGCGCCTGGGTGCTTGAGGAACTGAACCCGGAGGGCCGCGTGACGCTGCGCGGCGAAGTTTGGCACGCCAAGTTGGAACACGAGGACGCAGCGGCGGTCCCGGTGGGCACAGCGGTGGAGGTCGTCGACCGCGCCGGTTTACGCCTCACTGTGCGACCCCTGGCGCCCGAGCCCGGCGACGCAACGGGAGCCGAAGTTGGTGATCCAGCCCAGACATAGCCGCCCATACCTGAACATGTACGACCGCTTCCGGTCTCTCTCGGGTGCCCCTTAAGAATGAGAACGGGCTGGCGCCGCCCGCTCACCATCCCCCGGGAGGAATTGTCATGCCGATCACGACGGCCCACCAGTCACAAACCATCCAACACGTCTCCATCCTGGACCAGGACGGCAACGTGGACAAGAAGCTTGAGCCCAAGGTCCCGAAGGAGGACCTCGTCCGGCTCTATGAGACCATGGTGCTCAGCCGCGCTTACGACGAGCGCCGGGCAAAGCTCCAGCGCCAGGGGCGCATTGGCACCTTCGCGCCAGCGGCCGGCCAGGAGGCCGCACAACTCGGCAGCATCTACTGTGTCAGGGAGACCGACTGGTTCGTCCCCAGTTTCCGCGAGTCGGCCTGCGGCCTGTGGCGGGGTGCCGACCTGGCTCTTGACCTCCTGTACGTGGCTGGCTTCGAGGAGGGTGTCAAGATGGCCCCCGGGTCGCGCAACCTGCCGATCTGCATCCCCATCGGCACCCAGTACACGCATGCCCTAGGCGTCGCCTGGGGCAGCCATTTGCAGGGCGAGGACGCCGTGGCCATCACGTACGGTGGCGACGGCAGCACCAGCGAGGGCGACTTCCATGAGGCCATCAACATGGCCGCCGTGTTCAAGGCGCCGGTGGTCTTCTTCATCCAGAACAACCAGTGGGCCATCAGCGTCCCGCGGGCCCACCAAACGAAGAGCGAAACCATCGCCCAGAAGGCCATCGCGTACGGCATTCCCGGCGTCCAGGTGGACGGCAACGACATCCTCGCCGTGATCCACGCGACCCGCGAGGCCGTCGAGCACGCTCGCAGTGGGAAAGGCCCCTATCTCATCGAGGCCGTGACGTTCCGCAAGATGTTCCACACCACGGCGGACGACCCCAGCAAGTACCGCAGCAAGGAAGAGGAGGAGGCGTGGGTTCCGAAGGACCCCATCACCCGCATGCGCGCCTACCTCACCTCCAAGCGCGTCTGGAACAAGACCAAGGAGGCGGAACTGGAGGAGCGCGTCAAGCAGCAGCTCGATGACGCCGTTGCCGCCTTCGAGGCCATGAAGGACGAACTGGAACGCGATGTGGGCGCGATGTTCGATTACGCCTACATTGAGAACCCGCCGTACCTGGAGCGCCAGAAGCAGGAACTTCTCGAGCACTTCGAATCCCTTGGCGGCGCCAAGACCGAATCCGATCTGCATGACGAAACGTACGAAATGCAGGTTCACTTGGAGGGACGCCCATGACCGAAACACTCACCCTGAACCTCATCGAGGCCATGAACCGGGCTTTCGATGAAGAGATGGCCCGCGATGACAAGGTCATGATCCTCGGCGAGGACGTGGGCAAGGACGGCGGCATCTTCCGCCTGACCGACGGCCTCATGGACAAGTACGGCAAGCACCGCGTCGTGGACACGCCCATCAGCGAGATGGGGATCGCGGGTGCCGCCACGGGCCTGGCCATGGCTGGGATGCGTCCCATCGGCGAGATGCAGTTCTGTGGCTTCAGTTACCAGGCGATGCACCATTACGAGAGCCACATGGCTCGGATGCTCAAGCGCACCCAGGGCCGTTTCAAGCTCCCAATGGTCATCCACTGGCCCTACGGCGCCGGCGTCCACGCCCTGGAACACCACTCCGAGAGCCGTGAGATGTACATGGTGCACACGCCCGGCCTGACCGCGGTCATGCCGAGCACGCCCCGCAACGCCCGCGGCCTGCTCAAGGCGTCCATCCGGAGCGACGAGCCGGTCATCTTCATGGAGCCCAAATTCCTGTACCGCAAGTACCGCGAGGAATTCCCCGTGGACGATGAGGTGCCGGAGTTGCGAAAGACGGCGCACGTCCGCAAGGGCGACGACGTGACGCTCGTGACCTGGGGCGCCATGCGGTACTTCACGGACAAGGCCGCCGCCGAGATGGAGAAGCATGGCATTGAGGCCGATGTGCTGGACCTGCAGACCGTCAGTCCGATGGATTCAGTGCCTATCATCGAGTCCGTCAAGCGAACCGGCCGGTGCGTCATCGTCCAGGAAGCGCCCCGGACGGGCGGGTTGGCCAGCGAGATCATCTCTCGCATCAACGAGGACGCCTTCTACCACTTGGAGGCTCCCGTCGAGCGGGTCACCGCGCCTGATGTCCACACGCCCCTGTTTGCGCGAGAGCATTACTATATGCCCGACGAGTGGAAGGTCTTGCGAGCGGTCCAGAAGGTTCTCGCCGCGTAGCGGCGAGAAGCGGACCGCGAAGGCAAGAACGCCCACTCGGCGGGACCGCGGCCCTGCTTGCAGGGCCGTGCGACGGACGAGTTCAAAGTGTTGCGCGCGGTCCAGCGCGTGATGTCGGCGTAGCCGTCATCACGCTGGGCGGGCAGCGCGTGAACTCGTCGCGACTGCGGCCGTGCTTGCACGGCCGTACGAGGGACGAGTGGAAGGTCCTCCGAGCCGTGCAAGAGGTGCCGAGCGCGAAGCCCGCCGCGGCGACGGAGGAGTTCCAGTCATCGGGACCGCGGCCCTGCTTGAGGGCCGTGCGACGGACGAGTTCAAAGTGCTGCGCGCGGTCCAGCGCGTGATGTCGGCGTAGCCGTCATCACGCTGGGCGGGCAGCGCGTGAACTCGTCGCGACTGCGGGCGTGTGTGCGAGCTGGGCGCGCAGAGCGATCGCGATCAAACGGCCTGCTGCACCTGGGAACGCCCTTGGTTCGGCGGCCATCCGGTCTGTGCCAAGTCACCAAATGTCGGCAAAACCCCGCCGTTGCGATCGCCTTCGGGGCAACACGCCCGAGAAGCACCGCTGCCCAGAACCACCACATGAGTGCCGCCGGCGCCGACCATGGCGCCCGCGCGTCGCCGCATCATGGTTGTAGCCCTGTGCCTGGCGGGCCTCGCGGCCAGTTCTTCGCCTTCAAAATTTCATCAAGCGAATGCACTTGGGGCGGAACGTGGGCCTCGACCGCCTTCCACACCTGGGAGGCGATCACGTGGTCGTAGCCATGAATCAGAACGTCTCGAAAACCTGCCATTTCGCGCCAAGGAACGCCCGGGAACTCCTCGCGCAGGGGCGTGGACACGCGTTTGCTTGCTTCGCCAATGATTTCGAAGTTCCGCTCAACGGCGTCCTGAAGGAGTTTGCTCGCCAGGAAATTCTCCCTTCCGTCGCGCGTGTATTCGAGGATGCGCTCCGCTGAGTCGAGGATATGGACGAGGTACAACTGGTCGTCCTTGCTCATACAGGGACCGCCTCGGCAAGGACGCGATCCCGGATCACCCAGTGAAGGCCGGGTTCATCCACGAGATCGACGCGCGTTCCGAGCAACTCCTCCAGGTCAAGCTTGAGCGCGGCCCGATCTAGGATGCTTCGGCCGGGCTCCATGGAAACGAGAAGGTCAACGTCGCTGTCCGGCCCCGATTCTCCGCGGGCGACCGATCCAAACACTCGGACATCGAAGGCGCCGTGCTGGCGTGCGATGGCCAAGACGCGCTGCCGGTTGGCCGCCAGCCGCTCCTCTAGGGTCATTGGCTACAAGTACCGGGAGCTTCGGCAAGCGCTTGAATTATCCGCTCGCGGTCGACCTTGCCGAAGGCCGTAGCTGCGGGCCTCCGGACGCCATTGCTGGAGCAACGCGGGTGCAACGATCCGCGTGACTGATAAGGGGTCTAGGCACGGTTGACCTTCAGAGTTCGTGGCACGGCGCCCCCCGGGGGAAGCTGCACGGCGCCTGCACGCCGACCCTCTGAACGCCGCCCACCATAGGTCAACCTACCCCGTCTTCGGCACGTGCACGAACACGCCCGCCTGGCAGGAACTGTATCCCCCGACGCTGAATGCGTCGTTGTGGATGCCCCAGATGACGGAGAAGCAGTTGAAGCCCACGAGGCCGCAGCCGGCGCCCGTCCAGTTTCCAACAAGAGCTACGCATCCGGCGCCCTCGTTGGTTGGGCCGCGACAAACCGCCCGCACCCGGCCCTCCGTGTCGACTTCGCAGGGGTCGTCGCGGGCGTCGGCGCCGGGGGCGGTGATGAGGCTTGCGAGCAGCAGAAGGAGAACCAGTTTCATTGTTCCACCGCGATCTGGAAGGAGGCGACCGGGGTAAAGCGTGGCGGCGGCGTTACCTGAAGGTGTCGTCGCCCAGTGGTCGGGGATGACTGGCACGGCGCATCCGCCGACGGCGGCAGAGCTGCCAGGCGCCGGGGCCGCGGCCCTGCTCAACTGGTGGGCGGGATGTTCACCGCCACGGCCGCCGCGCACCCGTGGTTGCCGCCCACGATCAGCAATCGGGTGTGGATGCCCCACTGCACCTGGACGCAGTCTTGCCCAGTGATGACGCAGCCAGCGCCGTACCAGGGCCCGACGAACAGGCCGCAAACGAAGCCCTGATCCGCGACCGCCTGGCACGCCACGACGGGCGGGTAGGCGTTCGGATCGTAGTTGCATCCCGGCAGGGGCCCGTCGTCCGCTGCTACGGGTGGGGCAAGGACCGCCACGAGGACGGCCAGGGGCAGTATGCAAGACATCTGTTTCATGGCAACCGCATCAGGAACCAGCGCCGGACCCCTAAAACATGGCGTCGCGCGGATGCTCTAGGCCGCCGCCTGCCCCGCTGGCCACAAGGCCACCGCCCGGCCAGCCCGGCTCCGCTCGACCAGCCCCGCTGCGATCAGCCGCTGGACATGGTGGTGCGCAGTGGAGCGGGTCAGGCCAGCGGCGGCGGCCACGGCGGCCAGATTTGCGCCGGGACGCTGCTGGATCGCTTCCATCGTTCGCCGTGCGCCGTTGGAGCGGAGGGCCGGGGCGGCGGTCAGGACGGCGCGACCCGATTCCCGAGGCACGTAGCAAGTGTAACCCTGGTTCAGGCGACTGCGGACATGCCCGGCCGCCTCTAGTTTGCGCAGGTGGTGCTGCACGGTACTTCTGCCCCGGCCGGAGCGCCTGACCAGCTCCTGGAAATGAATGCCCGGCTCGTCCTGCACCAATGTCAGGAGCCGGTCCCGTTGCGGATGTTTCAGGACGGCCTCGCCCTGGATGCGACTGAAGAAGCCCGCGGCGCCGCCCTTGATGGTCGGCCACAGGTAATAGAGGAAGGCAACCAAGAAGCCGAGAAGGCCGGCGGCAGCGGCGGCGCCGCCCGAGGGCATTGTCCATGCGGGCGGGTCTTCGGCGAACGGCCGACCACTGGACGCGGGTTCTACCACCCAGAGCTGGCTGCTCCCGTCCACTCGTACGATCGTCAGCATGGGATCGCCGTCGTTGGCCAGGCGATACCCGAAGACGTCTTGGGTGCCTTGGGTGTAAATCTGGCCGGGGTGGCGATCGACGCTGGATTGCGTCCGGACGACAGTAGAAGAAACTCCAGCCACCCAACGTGGCTCGTCGCATTCGCCATAGCAATCGAACCGTGCTTCGCCCGTCGCCGCGGGGCCGGTCAACCCCGAATACGCCTGCCATTGTTCTTCCAGCGACGGCCTAGTGGGTACCACCAGGAACATGTCGAGTTCGGCGGGCTTGGCCGGCGTGCCGGTTTTTCCAACTTCAACAGATGGGGCTGATTCGAGCATCAGGTCATCCATTCCCGTGAGCCCCGATGTCCGTGCATAGGTGATCGGGCGGCGGTTCAGCGTGA
>JBFIJP010000189.1:0-7823 GCA_041600695.1 Thermoplasmatota archaeon
CGGGCCCCAGACGCGCCGCATCACGTTTTGGGTTGAGGAACAGGACTGGACGCTCCATCCGAACGTCGAGACGCCCGTGTGGGCGTTCTGCGCCGAGGGTGACGGCGTCGAGCCGGTCTGGGATGGCCCCTGCGGTGTGCCTGGGCCCACGATCCGAGTGAACCGGGGCGATACCATTGTGTTGACGTTCCGAAACACTCACGCGATTCCTCACACCGTGCACTTCCACGGGCAGCATCCGTTCATGCCGGACATGAACGGAAATGGCGCCCTGGCCGATCAGATGGTCGTCGGGCCCCATGAGGAATTGACCGTCCAGTGGGTGGCCAAGCCCGCGGGGACGTTCATCTACCACTGCCACTTTGATACCCCCACCCACATGGAGATGGGGATGTCGGGGGCGTTCATCGTGGACGATCCCGACGATCCGCGGCCGGCCGACCACGACTTCATTGCCGTGTTGGACGAATGGCAGGTGGGTACGACGGACCGCCTGGGCAACATGCCGGCGTACAATTTCTTCACCATCAACGGGCGCAGCTTCCCCCTCACCCAGCCCATGTTTGCCGATCCCGGTGACCGGGTGCGTATTCACATGGTGAATGCGGGTTACGAATTCCATGCCATGCACCTGCACGGCTACACCCCGGATGCCTGGGAGGGCGTGGCGGGATGGAAGCACGCCGTGCCAACGGATGTCCGAGAGATCGCACCGGGCCAGAGCGTCGTGCTGGATTTCATCGCTGAGCGCGAAGGGGTGTGGTTGTTCCATGACCACGTGGTTCCCCGCGTGACGGCTGGTGGCGGCGCCGACAGCTTCGGCGCCTACCCTCGGGGCATGCTGAGCATCCTCGTGGTGGGCGACGCCTATGCGGCTGCCGTGCCAGAGGTGGCGGCAGCGCTGTTGGCTGCCGCGGCGGGAGATGTTCCTGCGGCTGCGCCAGAGACGCCCGAGTCCGTTGGGTCGGCTGAGTCGTCCCACGGGTCGGATTCGGAGCAGGTCTCCGATCCTGGGGCGGCCGCCAAGACCAGCCGCATGGCCAGCTTTGCCTTCGAGCCCGAACTGAAGGTCGCCGCCGGCACCCAGGTCACCTGGGTCAATGACGACAGCGTGTACCATACGGTCACCCTGGCCGATGGCACGGTGGACAGCGGGCGCATCGAGGCGGGGGCTTCGTGGTCCCATGTCTTCGACAAGCCCGGAACCTACGAATATTACTGCAAGCCGCACGCCTACCAGAGCGACGGCGAATGGAAAGGGATGGTTGCAACCATCATCGTGGAGGCCCAATCATGATAGCATCAAACCCCAAGCAAGCTCTCGCAACGTTCCTGGCCGTGACCATCGTCGCCGCGGCCTTCGCTGGCTGTGCCGCGCCCGTCAACGGTGAATCGGATGGCGGACAGGCAAGTGCGTCTGGCGCCAGCGGCGGTTTGGCGACCATCAGCATGAAGGACATGAAATATTCGCCCGCAACACTGACCGTGCCCGTCGGGACAACCGTCGAATGGGTCAACGACGATCCCTTCGAGCACACGGTCACCCCCGTGGACAAGGCGGCCTGGGGCAGCGCCGGCAGCGGTGATGCCGCCAAGGACTGGATGGGCCAGGGTGAGAAGTACCGGCACACGTTCACCAAGGTCGGAACCTACGTCTACTACTGCATCCCGCACGCGGCCAAGGGCTCCGATGGCGAATGGCGGGGCATGGTTGCCACCATCATAGTCAGTGCATCGGCGGCCCCCGTTGGCGCCGCCGCGGCCGCCCCACTGAAGCCGCCGGCGGCACTGGCCGTTGATGTGCCCGAGATCGGCCGCGATGGCGCAGACGTGCCACCGTCCGTGGGTTCCCGAGGCCCAGGCGATGTCGTGTTCAACATCACGGCCCACGAAGTCGTGGCGGCCATGGGCAATGGCATCACCTACGCATACTGGACCTTCGATGCGACGGTCCCCGGGCCCATGCTCCGGGCGCGCGTCGGGGACACGATCACGGTGAACTTCCACAACGACGCCTCCAGTACCACGGGTCACAACATTGACTTGCACGCGGTGACAGGCCCCGGTGGGGGCGCTGCCGTCCTCGATGCCCTGCCTGGCGAGACCAAGACGCTCACGTTCAAGGCGCTCAACGCCGGCCTGTACATCTACCACTGCGCCTACCAGAATCCTCCCCTGCACATTGCCCAGGGCATGTACGGCATGATCCTGATCGAGCCCGCTGGCGGCCTGCCCGCCGTGGACAAGGAGTTCTACGTCGTGCAGGGCGACTTCTACAGCGCTTTTCCCGCCTCGGCGGCCGGCCACCACGAATACAGCGGTGCCGCGGCGCTCGACGAGCGACCCAGTTTCGTCGTCTTCAATGGCCGCATGGGCAGCCTCCAAGACGCCGACAGGCAACTGCAGGCCGCCGTCGGAGACCGCGTGCGGATGTACGTTGGAAGCGGCGGACCCAACCTGGTCAGCTCGTTCCACGTGATCGGAGAAATCTTTGACCGGGTCTACGCGGAGGGCAGCGTCACGAGCGCCCCCCTGACCAGCGTCCAGACAACCCTGGTGCCCGCCGGCGGTGCAGCCATCGTGGAGTTCGACCTGGACGTTCCGGGCGACTACTACCTGGTCGACCACTCGATCTTCCGCGTCGCCAAGGGGGCTTTCGGTGTGTTGCATGCCACGGGCGCCGACGACCCGTCGATCTACCGCGGGGGATAGGATTGCCGGCCGCGGCGCCCCCCAGGACCCGCCAGGTCGTCGTCCTACTGACCTCAGGCCTTGCCGGGGCGTTCGCCCTGGCGGCCGCCGTGATGGGGCTGGGCCTAGACTTGGGCCTGGGCCGTTTGGGAAGCGTGCTTCTCTTCGTGTGGGGGGCCCTGATTCTGGGTATCTCCTGGGTGATGTACACTTTCCCTGGGCGGGCTCCCCGTTGACCGGCACGCAGGCCGATCCGGCCGCGGGGGGTCCCGTCGGGGCAGAACCGGACCGTCAAGTCCCCGGGTGGGACCCAACCCGGCCGCCGGGGGGCGCCCCCCGTGGACTCGGTACGGCATCACCAGTGGTCAAGGCCCAGAGCCACACACATCTGGACTCTGCACGAGGGATCACCATGCCTCCAACCACCGCCACCGCACGAACCCGCACCGCCGCCGGGCACGAACACGTTACCGGCCACATGGGCCCAACCTGGTATCCGGTAGGCATCCTGCGCATCGCATTGGGCTGGATTTTCCTCTGGGCGTTCCTGGACAAGACGTTCGGGTGGGGCTTTGCCACCGCCCGAGAGAACGCGTGGATCCGCGGCGGCAGCCCAACGACGGGATTCCTGAGTTTCGGTACCCAGGGTCCCCTGGCCGAGGCCTTCCAATCGCTGGCCGGGAGCGCCTTCGTGGACGCCGTGTTCATGCTGGGCCTGCTGGGCATTGGTGTTGCTCTCACCCTGGGAATTGCCACCTTCGTTGCCGCCTATTCGGGCGCCTTGATGCTGGTGCTGATGTGGCTGGCTCTGCTGTGGCCCGCCAACAACCCGTTCATGGATGACCACCTGATCTATGCCATCGCGCTGATTGCCCTAGCTCACCTGCACGCCGGCAACGTCCTGGGACTCGGCGAGCGCTGGTCCCGGCTCCAGGTGGTCCGCAAATACCCCTTCCTCCAGTGACTCATCCACCGATTCGTCCACCGATTCGTCCACCAATACCTCCGCTCTACCACTTTCCCCACCTCCACCAACATGGGCTCGGCAACCTTTGCCACGCCCTTACGGCCCCTCGGGCACGCTGCCACTCCTCGACCACTCTGCCACCCCTCGTCCACCTCATCCAGTGACCCCAAGACCAACACCGAACACCCCCGGGCCGGCCGGCAACGGCCCGCCCACCCTGAGCCACCATGCCCCTGCAAACCCGCGCATCTACCACGCTCATCGTCGCCAAGGCGGTCATCCGCGGCGACGTCCAGGTTGAGTCCGCAGCGCCCCCCGACATGCTTGTTCCTTCCGGGCAGGACCTCTTCGTTCGGTTCCCCTACCGCTTCGAGGAGGCAAGCGCCCGCCGGGAAGACTGCCAACTGCGCCTGACATCATCCCTGGATGGAAGCAAGGCGGCGCCAACCAACCTCAAGCTCAGCGACCGCCCCGGCTGGCCAGATGCCGCCCTGGGTTCGCTCCAGCAACGCTACCCCGCCCTGACCCGTGGCCGACACGTTCTGCATTTCTCCTGTGAGGTGTGGCTTCGGGTGCGCGACTGGGGCGGGGGCGAGACCGTCCGCGTCGACTCCAGGAAGGTGGAAGGTACGATCACGGTCCGGGTGGAATAACGTGGGCCCCGTTGATCTCCTGGAACCCGGCCGCCCTGGAGTGTCCCAACCGGGGCCGGACCCGCCGGGTCGCCCGGACCGGCTGGTCCGTCTGGCGCGAATGCTGTCGCCGCGGTGCGCCGCCGTTGTGGGGGCCAGCCGCAAGCCCGGCTCCATCGGCTGGCAGATCGTGCGTGCCCTTCGGCGCAGTCAGTTCGCGGGCGCCCTCTACCCTGTCAATCCCGCCGGCGGCGAGGTGGATGGCGTACCCGTGGTGCCGTCGCTCGAAGCCATCGAGGAACCCATCGATTTGGCCGTCGTTGCCGTGCCAGCAACAGCCGTCATAGAGGCGGTCCGGCAGTGCGCCGCCGCGGGAGTTGCAGGCGTCGTCATCATCAGCGCCGGCTTCCGGGAGGTGGGAGGCGAGGGCGCGGTACGTGAAGCGGAATTGGCAGCCGTCCTGCACGAGACCGGCCTGCGGGCCGTGGGTCCCAACTGCATGGGCATCTTCACCAACGATCCCGCCAACCGCGTCAACGCCACGTTCGTCCCCATGGACCTGCCCCATGGCAACGTCGCCATCGCCAGCCAGAGCGGAGCGCTCGGACTCGCCCTCCTGGAGCGGGCGAGGAGCCTGGGCCTGGGCGTCAGCCGCTTCGTCAGCCTGGGCAACCGGGTGGATGTCTCCAGCAACGATCTGCTGGAATTGTGGGAAAACGACCCCGACGTGGGCGTCATCCTGCTCTACCTGGAACACTTCGGAAACCCCCGCCGCTTCGTCGAGGTGGCCCGCCGGGTCAGCCGAAGCAAGCCGATTCTGGCCGTCAAGAGTGGTCGCAGCGTCGCCGGCGCCCGCGCGGCTGCCAGCCACACGGGAAGCCTCGCCCAGGGAGCCGAGTGGACCGAGGCTCTCTTCGAGCAATGTGGAGTGGTGCGCGCCGCCACCATCCCTGAACTGTTCCACCTTGCCCGCGTGTTCGCGCTGGCTCCACCCCCCCGGGGGCGACGCGTCGGAATCGTCACCAACAGCGGCGGACCCGGCGTCATGGCAGCCGATGCCATGGCGGATGTGGGGCTTGAGATGGCCGAACTGGCGCCGTCCAGCGTGGCCGCCCTGCAAGCCTGCGCCCCGGCCGCCGCGAGCCTCACCAACCCCATCGACCTGACGGCGGGGGGCGGTGCTGCCGCGTACCGGGGCGCCCTGGAGGCGGTGCTGGCCGACGACGGCGTGGATTCGGTCCTCGTGGTCTACACGCCACCCACCACCCAGGACGACGACGCCGTCGTCGACGCCATCCTGCAGGCCCGCCGCCGCGGCAAGCCGGTGCTCGCCTGCGTCCTGGGCCCCGGTGGTCCCCCATTCGACCGGCTGCCCGCCGCTGGGCTGCCGACGTTCACGTTCCCCGAGGCGGCCGTTCGGGCGCTGGGGGCGTACGCAGACCACACGGAGCGCCGCGCCAGGCCCAGTGGAAGCATACCGAGTCTGCCGGACATCCAGGCCCCCGCCGCTCGGCAGGCCATTGCCGCCGCCCTACAGGCTGGCCAGGAATGGCTCGACGCCGACCAGGCCCGCGCCGTCCTGGCCGCCTACGGTATCGCGCAGCCTGGCCAACGCATCTGCCATACGCCGGAGGAAACCGCGTCCTTCGCGGCCGGGCTGGGCCGGGTGGTCCTCAAGGCCCAGGGTCCAGATCTCCTCCATAAGACCGAACTCGGCGCGGTTGTGCTGGACGTGCCCGGCGCGGGGGCCGCTCAGGCCCACATCGACCTGGTCAGCCGCCTCACGCAGGCCGGTCACCAAGTCGACGCCGTGCTGGTGCAGGAACAGATTCAGGCCCGCCGCGAGCTTCTCCTGGGCATCGCCAGCAACCCCCGTGACGGCGCCAGCATTGCTTTCGGCCTCGGCGGCATTCACGCCGAAGTGCTGCGTGACATTGCCTTCCGCCTGGCTCCCCTGACGGACGCCGACGCAGCCCGACTGGTTCGATCCATCCGGGCGTGGCCACTGCTACAGGGTCACCGCGGCCAACCCGGCGCCGATGTCCCAGCCCTGGAAGACCTGGTCTTGCGCCTGTCGGCCCTCGCCATCGACCTGCCCGAGGTGCGGGAACTGGACCTGAACCCGGTCCTGGTCGGCGGGCCGGGCGAGGGGGCGGTGGCCGTCGACGCCCGCATACGCATTTCCCCTCTGGAAAACCTCCATGCGCCCTCGCCTTCCACTGGAACAACCGTTTTATACAGAACCCATGTCGCCACCAACTCACCGTAGGAGACAGAAGGTCCACGTGGGCCCCAAGTCGCCGTACTACGGAGGTGATAGCCATAGCAGACGAACAGTTCCTAGCTGCAGTGACCGAGGCCCTCGAGAAGGGCAAGGCCGCCGAGCGGAAGTTCACCCAATCTGTCGACCTGGCGATCACGCTCAAGAACGTGGACATGAACCTGCCCAAGAACCGGATCGATGAGGAAATCATCCTTCCGAAGGGCAGGGGCAAGGACGCGAAGGTGGGTGTGTTCGCAGGCGGCGAGGGTGCGTCTCTGGCCAAGAAGACCGCTGATGTCGTGATCCAGCCCGAAGAATTCGAGGATCTGGTGAAGAACAAGCGGGACTTCAAGAAGAAGGCCAATGAGATGAGTTACTTCCTTGCCGAAGCGCCCCTGATGGCGCAGATCGGTAAGAACCTCGGTATCGTGCTCGGTCCCCGCGGCAAGATGCCCCGCCCGATCCCGCCTGGTTCCGACCCGGCGCCCCAGATCGGCAACCTGCGCAACACGGTCCGTGTGCGCTCCAAGGACAAGCTGTCCTTCCACGCCCTTGTGGGCACGGAGGACATGTCGCCCGAGGACATCACGGAAAACATCGAGTTGATCATGCGCCGTGTCGAGCAGCGCCTCGAACACGGCCGGATGAACGTTGCTTCCGTGCACGTGAAGACCACCATGGGCCCCAGCGTGAGGGCCATCTAGGAGGTTCCAAGCATGGCACACGTCGCACCGTGGAAGAAGGACAAGGTGGCCGAACTGGCGCAGATCCTGACGGAAAGCTCCGTCGTGGGTATCGCCCAGATTGGCGGCATTCCCGGCCCCCAGATGCAGCAGATGCGCGCCAACCTGCGCGGAGACGTGCAGGTGGTTGGTGTGAAGAATCGGCTGCTCAAGCTGGCCATCGAGGAGGCGGCAAAGAGCCGCCCCGGCCTCGAGGGTCTGGAAGAAAAGGTCGACGGCCAGATGGCCATCGTCACCACGTCCAACAACCCGTTCAAACTCTACAAGGCCCTGAAGGCCGGCGCCACCATGGCGCCCCTGAAGGGCGGACAGGTGGCCGCCACGGACATCACCGTCGAGAAGGGTCCCACGCCGTTTGGCCCGGGCCCCATCGTTGGTGAGTTCCAGAAGGTGGGCATTCCGGCCAAGATCGAGGGTGGCAAGGTCGTCGTTTCGAAGACCACTACCCCCGTGAAGGCCGGTGATGTGGTCTCCGCCGAGCTGGCGCTGATGCTGGCGAAGCTGGAGATCAAGCCTGTCGAACTGAA